>WLFB01000012.1 GCA_009703975.1 Actinomycetota bacterium
TAATGGGCTGGGCTGATGTGATGCCGTTTGAGCGTTGCGCATCGATTCAGGAAAAATAATCGGCTCATAAATTATCAGTGCTTTAAAAAGCTCAGGCTCAATAAGAGCTGCCATGACCAATGCCGTGGCGCCCATTGAGTGCCCAACAGCGATGATTTGATTTTTGTTTTGCATCGATCTGGCAATAGCAAGTGCGTCGTCGCAATAACCTTGCCAGGTAACAGACCAGTCATTAGGCAAATTTGAGTCGCCGTAACCTCGAAAGTCAAAGGATGTGCATTCATATTCGGTGTTCAAAAACTCAACAACCGGATCAAAACATCGACCATGAAAACCTGTGGCGTGAGACAGCATCACCGCGGGCTTTAAGCGTTGTTGTGATGCTGACGCTTGACTTTTGTCTTCGAAGTCGTTGGCTCGACCATATTTGTAAACACTTAACTCAATTGAATCGGTAGATGCGATGTGTTCAGTGGTTAACGAGATGATGGCCATACTATTGCAATAAGTAGGTTGGTTGCACTATGTTATGACGATGCCTACAAATCGCACACCTGCAAAAAAAACAGCGACCAAGAAAACAGTCGCGAAGAAATCGGCTGTGAAAAATCCAGCTGCAAAGAAAATAGCAACCAAGAAAGCTGGTGCAAAAAAGACCGTCGCAAAGAAATCAGCTGCAAAAAAAGCAAGCAGTCCTTCTAAGCCGCTTCCTAAGATCAGCGACCTTGAGGCAGTAGCAAAGCGGGTAGAAATATCCAAAGAACAAGGCAAGATTTCCGTTGCTAACAATGCATCAAAAATCAATTCGTCGGCAAGTTCAACCCAAGATGTTGACCTCGCTAAAGTATGGGATTCTTCGGTCAAGTGGTTTAAGAAACTTGTTGGTCAAAAATAAACCAATTTTTTTTGTTGCACTCAGATAAATCTTGCAACTAGTCTGTGGCAATGGCCACTTCTAAACGAAAAACTGCTAAAAAAACTGCCAGGAAAACTGCTAAAAAAAGCGCAAAAAAGAGTGCTCGCAAACTAGTTAAAAAGAAGAGCACTCGTAAAGTAGTTAAAAAGAAGAGCGTAAAAAAGAGCGCTCGCAAACTAGTCAAAAAGAAGAGCACTCGCAAACTAGTAAAGAAGAGCACTCGTAAAGCAGCTAAGAAGAGTACTCATAATCCGCTAAATGCGATTAAAGATGTCGGAGCGATCGTCCGTTATCACGCCAAAAATCAGCCAGACGCGGTGTCGCTCGTGCTGGGTGATCGCACCCTTACGTGGGCGCAGTTGCTTTCGCGTTCGGCACAAGTTGCACAGGGTTTAAAACGAGCAGGCGTAAAGGCCCAAGATCGTGTCGCGTTTTTAGATAAAAACGGCATTGAGCACTTTGAAGTTTTCTACGGATGTGCATTACTCAATGCAGTCAGTGTCGATGTCAACTGGAGACTCGCCGCGCCCGAAGTTTCATTTATCGTCAACGACTCGCAGGCCGAAGTGTTAATAGTCGGTCAAGAGTTTGTGCCAGTGCTCGATGCGATCGTTGGTGAGCTTGATCGAGTCAAAACAATCATCGTGATTGGTGGACATTCGAACCACGACGATTATGAGCAATGGGTCAATGCTCAATCAGCGACTGATCCGAAATCTCCGACTAAGAGCACTGATGTTGCGTTTCAGTTGTATTCAAGTGGCACCACTGGTCGGCCAAAAGGCGTGATGCTGACAAACGACAATTTTTTCGCGCTTCTTCCTGCTGCACAAAAAATTTGGCATATGTCTGAAAAGACGATAAATCTTGTGGCGATGCCACTGTTTCATATTGGTGGTGGTGGTTGGGCAACGGCAGCACAATATTGCGGTGCGCGCTCAATAATTATGCGCGATGTCAATCCTGCAGAGATAGTTACTTGGATTGAGAAGTATCGAATCACTCACGCGTTTATGGTGCCCGTGCTGTTGCAGTTTGCACTCGCAATGCCAAATATTGGCACAACGGATTTCTCGAGCCTTGAACTAATTGCTTACGGTGCGTCACCGATATCTGAATCAGTTCTTGAAGGTGCGATTAAAGCGTTCAAGTGTCCGTTTATGCAGGTCTATGGGTTGACGGAAACGACGGGAGTTGTGACAGTTCTCGGACCAGAAGATCACGACTTAAGTTCAGCCAATAAGGGCCGCTTGCGTTCTTGCGGCAAACCATTTACGGGCATTGAGCTACGAATCGTAAATTCGGACACTGCCAAAGATGTTCCGTTGGGAGAAGTTGGCGAAATTTGGATTCGGTCTCGTCAAGTGATGAAGGGCTATTGGAATATGCCTGAAGAGACTGCGAAGTCAATCGTTAAGGGTCAATGGTTTAGATCAGGTGATGCTGGATACTTCGACAAAGATGGTTACGTTTATATTTTTGACCGAGTTAAAGACATGATCGTGTCTGGCGGCGAAAATGTTTACCCCGCAGAAGTTGAAAATGCATTGATGGGTCATCCGGCTATCGCCGACGTTGCCGTTATCGGTGTGCCTGACGAAAAGTGGGGCGAAGTGCCAATGGCGCTCGTTGTACGAAAGCCAGACACGCAAGTTACCGAGAACGAGATTCTTGCATTCGCCCGTGAGCGTCTTGCTGGGTTCAAGACGCCAAAATCGGTCGGTTGGGTAGATGCCCTACCGCGCAATCCAAGTGGCAAGATTCTTAAAAAAGATCTTCGTGAGCCATACTGGAAGGGTCACACCCGTCGAGTTAACTAAGTTTTTTTAACGATCTAAAAATAGGAAGCAGTTTTATGAAATTGTCAATGATGATTAATTACATTTCTGATTTTCAAACAACTGCCAAGCGAGTTGTCGAACTTGAGAAGGTTGGGCTCGACATTGTTTGGATCGCCGAGGCATACAGCTACGACTCAATATCGCAAGTTGGTTATTTGGCTGCAGTAACAGATCGTGTGCAAATTGGTACGGGAATTATCAATGTTTATTCGCGCACTGCCGCTTTAACTGCGATGACAGCAGCTGGTTGTGACTATGTCAGCAACGGACGATTTATTTTGGGACTAGGCGCCTCGGGGCCACAAGTTATCGAAGGTTTTCACGGCATGCCATATGAAAAACCGATGCAACGAACAAAAGAATACATCGAAGTCTGTCGCGAAATATGGAAACGTGAGAAGCCTCTTAGCTATGACGGCAAGACTGTGCAAGTTCCATTGCCAGCTGGTCAAGGCACAGGATTAGGCAAACCGCTGAAGTTGATCAATCACCCTGTTCGTTCAGAGATTCCTGTTTGGTGGGCATCACTTAAAGATAAAAGTGTTGAAGCAACTGCTGAAATGGCAGATGGCTGGATGCCAGTTTTCTTTTTGCCAGAAAAGTTTCAAAATGTCTGGGGTAAGTCGCTTAAAGCCGGTCAAGCAAAACGTAATTCATCAATGAAGCCACTTGATATTTCTGCAGGTGGAATGTTGCATATTGATGAGTCGCTGACACCCGAAAAACAAAATGAGATTTTGGATTTCGCTCGCCCCAGTTACGCACTGTATGTCGGTGGCATGGGCGCACGTGGTAAAAACTTCTATAACGATATTTGTCGCGACTACGGCTATGAAAAAGAAGCGGTTGAGATTCAAGATCTTTATCTTGAAGGCAAAAAGAAAGAAGCCTCTGCTCTGATCCCGACCGAGTGGTTACAGTTATCGAATCTTGTTGGGCCAAAGAGTTTTGTCAAAGAACGACTTGGTGCATTCAAAGAGGCCGGTGTAACTGTCCTACAAGTTAATCCAGTTGGTCCAGACCCGGTGCGCGAAGTCGAAATCCTCCGCGGAATTATTGACGACGTCTGAGTTCTTCGCTTAGGTTCTGCCTAACACCGCGGGTTGCAAACAAATAAATTAGCGAAGCACAAATTGCAAGCAATGCAAACACGGCAATAGTGCCGCGTGCACCAATAATTTCTGAGACAACTCCTGAAAGCAAACTGCTCAATCCGAGTGACAATGTAATCAGTGCAAAGTCGCCGGCAAGAACCCGACCACGCATTTCATCTGGGCAACGCATTTGTAATCCATATGTCGAAAGTGTCCATTGCGCGCCACCACCCAAGTGTGCAAACCCAATACACACGCAAGCGACTATAAAAAATGGTGATGCGGCAGCAGCGAGATATCCACCAGCAAAGCCCAGGCCAGCAACACCACATACGAGGATCACTTTTGACAAATCATTTTTCACGAATCGCGCTGCCAATAGTGGCCCGAGCGCGCTACCTAAGCCGCGCAGTCCGAGCATGATTCCTCGACCTGCGTCGCCACTTTTGAACGAATCAGCGGCAAAAACTGCGAGTTGGCTGACCACGCCAGCGCCAATTGCGAAAGTCATCTTTGACATCAGTAGCGACATGATGACTGAGTCAGATTTAGCGAGTTGCAATGCTTCTCGCATATCTGCAATCGGACGAATCTTTTTGCTGTGACCGGCCGCCCGCGCTTCTTGCATCGGGCGATTAACAAGTGCAATCAATAGTGCTGCGATTACAAATGTTGCAATGTCGGCGATGAACGCTGCTTGACGACCAAAAATTTGCGAGAAGATTCCGCCGATTCCTGCGCCCACAGCCAGCATCACGCCCCAGCTACTACCAAATAATGCGTTAGCTTGTCGAAGTTCGTCGGGGTCGCGAGCCAAGTTTGGAATCGCCGCTTCAAGTGCAGGGCGCACGAAAGAAGCGAGAGCCGCAATGGCGCTTTGAGCAACAAATGCAATCCACACGTGCGAGTCGCCGATTAACAAAAATCCACATGCTGCAAGTGCTTGAAGAATTGAAACAACTATTAGCACTTTTCGGCGATCATGTTTGTCGGCAACTGGTCCGCCAATTGGTGAGGCCAAAAATGATGGCAACGAAAATGCAACTAGTAGTAAAGAGACCAAAAATTTAGAACCAGTTAAGTCTTGAACCAAGCCAGCGAGCGCAACAAACGTAAACCAATCACCGATGAACGAAAGATTTTGGGCGACAAAAAGTAGGCGCAAGTCTCTATTCGCTTTTAGAACTGAGAACATTTAGCTGTTTTTATCTAACTGCTATTTAGTTTTGCCGAGTTGGCTTAAGATTTTTTCCGCCTGCGCAACAATGTCGCGAACTAGATCTCCGGCTGGTATCAAACTGCTGACAGCTCCCGCGCCTTGACCAGCAGGGTAGAACTCGCGTGAGGTGTCAACTTTCGTGCCGCTTGGATATCCCAAGTGATTGACATTGGCTTGTGCAGAGGCAATTGCTTGGTGCGGAAAAGTTTTAATGTCTTGTGGATTTTGTTCATAGTGATTCGTCCACTCGTTGCGAACGACGCGACATGGTTTACCCGTGTACGAACGACTTATAACTGTGTCGTCTTCACGACTCGCGACTAGTGCTTCTTTGTAACCGTTAACTGCTCGTGCTTCGGGTGTGGCGATGAACCGAGTGCCGACCCAGATCGCATCGGCGCCAAGTGCCAATGATGCCGCGAGTCCGCGACCGTCAAATAATCCGCCAGCAGCCACGACTGGCACGCGTGCCGAAACTGCGTCGACAACTTGTGGCACGAGTGCCATTGTTGCCACGAGCCCAGTGTGTCCGCCTGCTTCAGTGCCTTGTGCGACTACAAAATCGCAACCACTTGCAACTGCTGAAACTGCGTGACGAACCTTTCCGCACATTGAACCAACCAAGATGTTGTGACTGTGCAATAAATCAATTGCATCACGTGGCACACCGAGACCGGCCACAAAAATTCTCGCACCACCATTGATGACATCACGGATGCCTTGCTCTAAATGTTGTGGTAATGCTGTAAGCAAGTCAACACCAAACGGCTTTGATGTCAATGTTTTAAGTGCAGTAATTTCGTCAGCGAGTTCTCCGTCGCGCATTGTTGAAGCACCAAATGTGCCAATTCCGCCAGCTTCGCTTACTGCAGCAACGAGTTCGTGATATGACACACCGCCCATGCCAGCCAGCATCACAGGATGTTCAATTTCGAATAGGTCGGTAATTCGTGTTCGCATACCAATCAAATCTAGTTGTTTGTCGCTGTACCGCTTGATTCGAAAGCACCGCGTCGCTTGAGAAACTTTCGGTGCCAACGCCTTGGTGTGAGCAACGCAGCGCGTGGTTCATCTTCAAACATCCATCGCACAAAATTGCGTCGAGTCCAGTCTGAATAATTGGCAACGCGCAGCACGCCACGAGTCAAGAACTCATTTTGTAAGACTCGGCCCAGGATCTGCGACATTCGGTGGTCGGCAAAAAACTCGCGACGCATTTTCGTCTCATATGAGTTTCTAACAGCCGTCGGGCCGCGGCGGTGGGCCCCGATGATTGCTTCGGCTGCCAATACTCCGGTTAAGAGCGCTTGACCAATACCTTCGCCAGTCATCGTGTCGGCGGCACATACAGCGTCGCCAATAAAGATCGCGCGACCACTCGCTAATTTCGCATTCGTAACTCTTGCGGGTATTGGCCAGGCTGTGTGTCGACCTTCAAGAGTTGCATCGGGCCCGAGTGCTTCGGCAATGTGCGGGCGTGCGAGAAGTTCTGGCCACAACGATTTCATATCTTGCACCGAATATTTTGATCCGCGCAAAATACCAAAGCCGACATTGACTCGACCATTAGGTAATGGAAACGACCATGCGTAACCTGGCAATAAATCTGCGTCAAACCAAACGTAAAGGCGATCACGTGCGGGCCCAGTGATGTTGCTTAGATATTGACGAAACGCGTGCCACTCGCCGAGATAACCAGGTTGAGATGCGGCGAACGCTTTACGAACTGGAGACCACATACCGTCAGCGGCGATAACAAATTTTGCAGTTATCTCATGAAACTCATTGGATAAATCTGTTGCGTCTGCTGAAACTGTGCTTACGGTGATGTCATCAGTCGTTTGGTGCGCGACTGACGCGAACGCACAGCCCTCAATTATTTTGACTCCGAGAGATCGCGCATGTTTGACTAAAGCGTTGTCAAGTTCAATTCTTGGTGCGATCGCTGCGAACTGACTAGTTTTATTATTTTTTATGTTCGGCAATTGAAGTTGTATTTCGCGACCAGAAGGCGAGCGTAGCCATACATCTGAACAGACTTGCCAGTTATCAACTGTTGCTGGGTTAAAACCGAGCATTTCAAGAATTCGAAGTGCGCCAGTTGTTAGCCCGTCACCACAACATTTGTCGCGTGGAAATAATGCTTTATCAATAACTAAAACATTTTGACCGCTAGCAGTGAGCGTGATCGCTGCGGCGATGCCAGCGGGCCCTGCGCCGACAATTAGCACATCACATTGATTTGACGATTTCGGTTCGAAAACAGCATTGGACACGACGCTCAGGCTAGAGTACTTCGCTATGAGTCGCTTATGTGAAGGTCGAGTAGTTGTTGTCACTGGTTCAGGTCGAGGCATCGGGCGTGAACATGCTCTGAGCCTTGCAAAGCATGGGGCGTTCGTCGTAGTCAACGACTTGGGTGCTGGTGTTGATGGCAAGGGTGGCGACACTTCGCCTGCTCAGCAAGTAGTAAACGAGATTGAAGCAATGGGCGGCAAAGCAATCGCCAACGGTGATGATATTTCGTCATGGGCAGGTGCTGAGCGATTGATTCAAACAGCAGTTGAAACTTTCGGTGATTTGCATGCTGTTGTTAACAACGCGGGAATCTTGCGCGACCGCATGCTCGCCAACATGAGCGAAGAAGAATGGGATGCCGTTATTAAAGTTCACCTTAAGGGAACTTTTGCGCCGTCGCGTTTTGCTGCGGCTTACTGGCGCGATCAAAATAAAGCCGGTAAACCAGTGGACGGAAGAATTATTAATACTTCGTCTGTTTCAGGAATCTATGGCAACGTTGGGCAGACAAATTACGGCGCGGCGAAAGCCGGCATTGCTGCGTTCACGACAATTGCATCACTTGAACTTGGACGTTATGGAGTAACAGTAAATGCTGTTGCACCAGTTGCGCTAACTCGAATGACAGAGAATCTTGGACCAGCCCCAGAGACTGAGGCAGAGCGTGAACGCCGTTCACCAAAGTGGATCGCACCGATTGTTACATGGCTCGCCTCGGCAGAGTCAGCAGGCATAACTGGTCGAGTGTTCGAAGCCAGTGGAGATGTCTTGGCGATTGCCGAAGGTTGGCATCGTGGCCCGACAAGTAAGCCTGTTGAAGACCCAACAAAACTTGGGCCAATTGTTGAAGAGATGATGGCAAAGGCTCGGCTCAACGCAGGCATGGACGGCCGCGACGGTACTTGGCCACAGCCACAAAAAAAATAATTCGTACACGCGAGCATTCACTCGCGTCAACTTGAAAGTTTTATACCGAGTTAAAAGAGTTTCAGCTCATCTGTTTTTTTGCCACGAAGTTCGTCGTAATCAACTTCGCACCAACCAATATTGCGACTCTCGGCTAGAACTCGCGCTTGTGGCTTGATTGATTGGGCGACAAAGATTCCACGAATTTTGCCGAGCGAAGTATCTGCGTGCAGACACTCTAAGTACCGCGTGAGTTGTTCAACACCGTCTATTTCGCCGCGACGTTTAATCTCAATAGCAACCGTTTGACCTGAAGCATCGCGACATAACAAATCAACTGGGCCAACCGCAGTTGGATATTCGCGACGGATCAAAGTTAAACCAATTTCGATTGCTTCGGGTGTTGCAGCCAGTAGAACTTGAAGGTCAGCCTCAACTCCGTCTTTCGATAAACCTGGGTCTTCGCCTAGTTCATGCGCGAAGTCAGCGTGAATTTCGACCAGATGAATCGTCAGTGTTTCGCCTTTCGGATTGCGAACAATTAACCGATCTGCAAGTTCTTCAAATGTGTTTGGTGCATTCATCCAATTAAGCGGCTTGTAGGCGCCACCATCGGAGTGAATCGCAACGCAACCATCGGATTTAACCATTATCAGTCGCTTTGCAACGGGTAGCGAAGCATTTAGCCGACCTTCATAGCCAACACTGCAAGTCGCGATTATCACTCGCATATCTCTTAACGCTTGACGCGTTCTCGCATTCGTTTTTGGATTAACTCACGGCGTTGTTGAAGCTCGCGATAAGTCAAACTATTTGTTTCAAGTTCAACACCGAGCCCGGCTTTGACACTGTCAAGATTTATCTCAATTGAGTTGTGGTCAATACCTAATTCGCGACCAAGTTGCTCTCCGTGTCGCTGGGCGAACAACATTGAGATCGCCGCTATTTCTCCGAGCAGGTCAAGATCTGGAGCGAGGCGAGCAATTGCGCCATCAAGAAAAACCATGTTTTTTACATAGAGCATTAATTCTTTAGGCATTCGTGCACCGTATCCAAGAAGTGCTTTCATGATTCGTTGAACTTCTTTTACGAGTTCATCAGCAGAGAGTTTCGTCGGATCAATTGGCGGGCGATCGAGTCCAAGATCAACAATCACGGCATCCAAGTCAGTATCCATTGGTAGAGCACCGAGATCTCGAAGTGCAGTTACCTGACCTTTGACATCATTTGTTGTTGCACCAAGCATCAGTCTGAGAAATGCAAGTCGTCGCGGGCCGCTTAAGCGACCGACGATTCCGAAATCTAATAACGCGGTTCGACCATCTTTCATTACGAAAAGGTTTCCACCATGTAGGTCACCATGAAAAGCGCCATGAACCATTGCGCCTTCCATGAATGCAATCATTCCTGTGCGAATTACTGCTTCTGTATCAATGCCAGCGTTTTTCATGCCAACGACATCATCAAATTTGAAACCTTCTAGACGCTCCATGACCAAAACACGCTGAGTAACTAATTTCGGATGCGGACGCGGAACGATGTAGCCGGTTTGATTTAAATCTCGCAGTATGCGAGAGATATCGATCATGTTGTCGGCTTCCATTCTGAAATCAAGTTCTTCGACAATTGTTTCAGCGAATAACTCAACTAGCGCGGGAGGGTTAGCTAGTGCCGCGATTTTTAATCTGCCCACAAGGTGTGGTGCCAGCCATGACATAACTTTCAAATCTTTTCGTACAAGATCGATCACTCTTGGTCGTTGAACTTTTACTACAACGGTTTCACCGGTACGCAGGCGAGCCAGATGCACTTGCGCAATTGACGCAGCCGCTAGTGGTGTCTTGTCAAAAAATTCAAAGACATTTTCAATCGGTGCGCCAAGATCGTGCTCAACAACTTTGCGCACATCTGCAAATGACTCTGCTGGCACTTGATCGCGACAAAGTTTAAATTCATCGACAAGTTCGGTTGGAAACAGACCTTCTCCACTTGAAATTATTTGACCGAGTTTTATGTACGTTGATCCAAGTTTTTCTACAGCCTTGCGCATTCGTTTTGAAATATCGCTACGCGAATCTTTATCAGAGTTGTAATGGTTTAATTTCTTGTGCCAAAGCCACGGTAGTAAAGCAGCAAGAAGTACGCGCGTCACAACTAACAGACGAAACACAGGTGGAATTCGCGAAGGCTTCGTAAGTATTGGCACTTCTTTGCGTGCGGCTTGACGCAAAACAGGTGCAATAGTTAGCCAGGTAATTTCATCGCGGTTTAAAACCCATGGTGGGGTATCGCTGAATGCGCCCCATTCAAGATCAGTCATCGGATTAGTCTGCCGTTTATCGGGCAGATTTATGCAACGCTGCGAGAACTGACTCAGCCAGATCTGCGCGACAGATAATTAAATCTGGCAGCCAAGTATCTGAATCGTTATAAATTAGCGGCGAGCCATCAATTCGACTTGTAAAAAAGCCTGCGGCGCGCGCGACTGCAACCGGCGCAGCAGAATCCCATTGATGTTGACCACCCGAATGTAGATAAATGTCACACTCACCGAGCACGACAGACATCGCTTTTGCGCCGGCTGACCCGAGTCGCATTGCATCGCAGCCCAGCGCATTTGCAACAATCACAGCTTCACGCGGAGTGCGGGTGCGAGAGGTGACAAGTCGTGGCGGTCGGTCTAGTTTTTCGGGTGGCACATGCGGTGGGTTGGTACTGAGTGTCAACTCGATTGCGGGCAAACTCACCGCACCTGCAATGAGGTCGCCGTTGTTTGTTTCATCGCGTTGCCACAGTGCGACATGTACTGCCCAATCTTGTCGCTCTGGTTCGCTGAACTCTTGTGTTCCATCAAGTGGATCAATTATCCAAACGCGGTCGGCAGAAAGTCGCGCAGCGCTGTCGGTCGCTTCTTCACTTAGTACAGCATCGTTTGGTCGGTGCTCGCGTAGTTGGGACATTAAAAACTCTTGCGCCATTGCGTCACCGGCGTCTTTTAAATCCCAGCCGTAGAAACCTCTACTTACGAGTTCTTTTCGTAATTCGACGAGACGCTTGCCAGTTTCGGTAGCTAAGTATGAGGCGAATTGCGCATCGTCTAGGTGCTTCAAATTTTCAGTATTAGTCAAGGATGACGACCAAGTTTTGTCGCGTCTCGAACAATTGAACGAAGTGCAGTTTCGTTGGTACCTGACTTAACAAGTTCAACAATTTGTCGTTCAAGAATTTGTGCATCGGCCTCGTCAAATGCATCGAGTCGAACTGGGCTAGATGAGACACTGGCGATCAATAAGGCAAGTGCTGCAATTGCAGTCGTAACCCCGATTGTTGTGACCACACCGACGTTGTTGCCGGCTATTGACGAAATGATCATTCCGGCGATGCCTAATACGAAAATCACGGCGCATGAAATACGAATTGTGCGAACGGCTGGTGAAGTCATTAGTTTTCGCGCAAGTTATTTTCTCGAGAGAGGTTTATATTTAATTCTCTTCGGCTGGTCAGCAGAGATACCGAGTTCTTTTTTACGCCATACTTCGTAATCAGAGAAGTTTCCTTCGAACCAGCGAACTTGGCTGTCTCCTTCGAAAGCTAAAACATGTGTTGCAATGCGATCTAAGAACCAACGATCGTGACTGATCACGACGACACAA
>WLFB01000120.1 GCA_009703975.1 Actinomycetota bacterium
CGCTCACTTACGATCACAGAGCCTAATGGCAAGGTTTCACTGACGGCGCAACATCAATCGCTGGGCTGCGCGCGAAAAAACCGCTTGGCTTCAGATGAAACCCAGTGCGCTCAACAGGCATCACCGGCCAATCTTCGGCGCGCGGAATATGGTTTGTTCCAAAAACATGCCACAACACAACATCAGTATTTTCAATGTCACGGTTGGCTTGAGTCCACTGTGGCAAGCCTGCACCACCAGGGTGCTGAAATGGATAATCACCTGCCGGGTATCGCTCGTTATTTTCGTTCTTAGTAACCCACAAATGCTGATACATAAATCCTGCGCGCCGACCTATCGTCGACTCAGGCTTCGCCAATGGATATGTCGTATGCCCCGAAATAAGTTTGTAGCCAACTGGCTTACCCATGTGATTTTTACGATTTGGATTTATCACTTTCCAAAATCGACTCTTAAATGGATCGACAACACGCTTGGCATCAAGTTCGCGCTTCAAAATCGTCTCGCTAATTTCGTACGCTCCACCATAAATGTTCTTCGGCCCCATCTCGTGCGCAAACGAGTCAACTTCAACAACACTGTTGCGTACTCCGACAATTTCATCTGCACCGCTATCAATATCTAAATCAAGTCTTGCGCACAAAATATGTTGGTGATACGGCGCCCACAAACCCGGCTCAAGTTCTGTCGCCGAAACATGATCGGCGCCAGGGTTGTCAGCCAGCGTCAACACAATGCCAGTGAGTTTGGCTTCAAATTCGATCGAACCGTCTTGATAGAAATACCAGAAGTATCCGTATTCGTAATTATTAATCGTCACAATTGACGACACCACAAAACGGCGACCACGACGCACCTCAACATTGCCGTCGATGTCAACGTGCTTCCATAAAATCCCAAAATCTTCTTCGTGCGTACAAATTGCATTTTTAATTTCGCGCACCGTGCCATCAGGGTTCGCCACAGCCACATCAAAGTAAACAATTTCGCCAAGACAGTCGCAACCAAGAGTTAATGAATTCGTATAGTTACCCAATCCGAACTCACCAGTATCGAAAGCATTCTTGCGATACGCGCCCTGGCTTGGATCACCATACGGAATAACGAGTTCAGCAATAGACATACGATGGGCGATCTTGCGCAACTGACCACCGTCATCAAACCAAACATCATGAATCACAAGACCCTCGCGTTGGCAAAAACCGATTCGAAAACTCCACCGCTCCCAATTCGCCTTGTAGCCATCAAAAGAAAAAGACACACCTTCGGGCTGCCTAATCTCAAGTGGCTTCAACTCAACATCGGCCCCCGTTTGACTCTGCCGATACGGGCCTGGTGTCTTAGGTATTGCAATTTGTTGATCGTTCTCAACAGCAAGAACTTCGCCAGAATCAATATCGACGATCGCATGTAAACCCGAAATTGGATGTGCATAAAAGTTCGACTCTGGCGTTGGCTGATGCCACATCGGTGTCCAAATGATTCGTCGACCGTCATCAAGATGTTTGGGTATCTGAGCACCAATCGGCCAAGCCTCCATACGCACTGAGTCAATATCTGTAATTCCGCGAGCATTCAATGCTTCAATCACACGGGCATCATGCTTTGCGGCCGATATCGCCATCTCACTCTCAACACTTAAAACTGGCGCCTTGGCACCTTCAATAACTTTGTTGCTCACAACATGCCCAGCAATCGTCACAACAATTTCGGCTACTTTGCCAGTCGAACGATCCAGCACAGTCACTCGCGCAGCCCGTTCAATTTTTTCTAATTTTTCTACACTTTCACTATTTTGATTTGACCGAAAACGTGCCAACGCAGACTTCGATGGCTCTTCAACTTGCAACATCGCAATCAAATGTCGGTGATCAATCACTCCGTCGCGACGCAGAGCGCTAATCAACGACTCGAGTTCGTCTTTGCTCAGCGGGTCTAGTGGATGTAAACCACTCGCCACATTGCCGCTCGCAGTAACCGCAGACATTTGGCCTCCGAAAAATCGCATCAAAATAGAACTATGGCTCCGGGGGTGGGGCTCGAACCCACGACAAACGGATTAACAGTCCGTTGCTCTGCCAACTGAGCTACCCCGGAAGGTAAAAGGCTTGTTTACTCTAACGGCTTAGCGGACTATTGCGAATTAGAACTAGCATCGGTTCTATGACTGACAACTTCACTCCTAAACCAGAACATCGCTTCACCTTTGGTCTTTGGACCGTTGGCAATATGGGTCGTGACCCATTCGGATTAGAAACTCGCCCCGCACTTGACCCAGTCGACTCGGTTCATCGTTTGGCAGATCTCGGCGCTTACGGTGTCAACTTTCACGACGACGATCTTGTTCCGTTTGGATCAACCCCAGCAGAGCGTGAGACTATGCTCAAACGTTTTCGTCAAGCACTAGATAAGACTGGCATGAAAGTTCCGATGGCCACGACAAATCTTTTTGGTCAGCCAGTGTTTAAAGAAGGTGCGTTTACGGCGAATGACCCGATTGTGCGTCGTTATGCAATCAAAAAGACAATGGAGTCAATTGACATGGGCGTCTCACTTGGCGCGAAAGTTTACGTGATGTGGGGCGGCCGTGAAGGTCTCGAGTGTGAAGCCGCAAAAGATGTTCGCACCGCGCTTGACCGCTACGCCGAGGCAGTAAACATTTGCTGCGCATATGCAAAAGACCGTGGCTATGACATCAAGTTTGCTCTCGAGCCAAAGCCAAACGAACCACGCGGCGATATGTTCTTGCCAACAGTTGGTCATGCAATCGCATTCATCAACGAATTGCAATGGCCAGACATGGTCGGCCTTAACCCAGAGTTTGCGCACGAAACAATGAGCGGCCTCAACTTCACACACGCTGTTGCGCAAACATTGTGGCACGGCAAGTTGTTTCATATTGACTTGAACGCACAACGCATTGGCAAGTTTGATCAAGACTTCAGATTCGGCAGCGAAGGAATCCGCGATGCTTTCTATCTCGTTAAATTGCTTGAAGATTCGAAGTGGGACGGAATGTTGCACTTCGATGCCCACGCATATCGAACAGAGAATGCCGAAGGTGTTTGGGATTTCGCCCGCGGTTGCATGCGTACTTATTTGATCTTGGCTGAGAAATCTCGCCAGTTCAAGCAAGACAAAGAGATACAGGCAGCGCTTGAGGCCGCAATGTTCGATCAACTAAGTGTGCCGACTTCACCTGATGGATTAGGCGCCGATGCATTGCACAGTCTGCGCACTGACACATTTGATGTCAAGGCACTCGGTGAACGTGGTTATGCTCACGAGCGTCTTGATCAACTGGTTACAGAACTGATTCTCGGCGTTCGTTAACTAATGCCGGTTGTAGTCGGCGTTGATTCGTCAACGCAGTCAACAAAAGTAGAAGTTCGCGATTTAGATTCTGGCGAATTGATTTCGTCTGGTCGTGCATCGCACCCGAGCACTGGCATTGCCCCAGTTAGTCAAACAAACCCAACTGAGTGGATAACGGCGTTTGACCAGGCTTACGCACAAGCTTCTGCGCAGGCTAGTTTGGCAAAAATCGCTGCCATCTCGGTCGCCGGTCAACAACATGGATTAGTCACGCTCGACGCGAATCACAACATCGTTCGAGCCGCAAAATTGTGGAACGACACCGAGTCAGCACCAGACGCAAAGTGGTGTGTTGATCAACGCGATGCCGCGTGGTGGGCTTCTCATGTCGGCAGTGTGCCAGTTGCGAGTTTCACCGTCGCGAAGCTTTCGTGGCTAAAGCGCGTCGAGCCAGAAAACTGGGCACGTGTTGCTCGCCTTTGTTTGCCACACGACTATTTGTCTTGGCATTTGCGCGGCGGTGGCGCAGCCGAAATCATTACCGATCGAGGCGATGCATCTGGCACTGGCTATTGGTCGCCACTAACAAATAGTTATGACGATGAAGTGCTACAAATAATCGACAAGTCTCGCGATTGGTCAAAAATGTTGCCTCGAGTAGCTTCACCACTCGAAGCAACTGGCCAATGGGGCGATGCCGTTATTGGTTGTGGCACTGGCGACAACATGGCTGGCGCACTTGGCATCGGATTATTGCCCGGTGATGTTGCTATCTCACTTGGCACATCGGGCACGGTTTATGCAGTCAGTGCTCAGGCAACAGCTGATAACAGCGCGGCAGTCGCCGGTTTCGCTGATGCAACAGGAAGTTTCTTGCCACTTGTTTGCACGCTGAACGCGACGAAAGTTTTCGACTCATTCGCTAATTTTCTTGGCGTAGATTTGCAGCAGTTTGGCGAACTTGCATTGGCTTCAAACTGCGGATCAAACGGTCTTGTTTTATTGCCATACCTAGATGGTGAGCGAACACCCAATCTTCCCGAAGCGCGGGCAATGTTGGTCGGCATTAACTCAAGTCACTCGCGCAGTGATATTGCTCGCGCTGCCATTGAAGGTGTTGTATGCGGACTTCTCGATGGATTAAATGCGATCACGAACTGCGGAGTCGATACATCAGGTCGCATTTTCCTACTCGGGGGCGGCGCACAGTCACCCGCCGTTTGTCAGATAGTTGCTGACTTAACAGGCAAAAAAGTCAACGTGCTTAACGAACCTGAAATAGTTGCACTTGGTGCCGCCAGACAAGCTGTTGCAACTCTGACTGGTAAATGGCCATCGTGGGGTGCGTCATCACGTATTGCAGCACAACCAATTGCAAGTTCATCCCAATGCAGTGAGACTCGCCAACAATTCGCAGATGCCCGAATTAATAGTTACGGCGCTTAAAAATTAAATTTTAGAATTTTTAAAACTAGCCGACAATTTCGCTTGTCTTAACCATTCGACCTTCACGAACAGACTTCCACGCCGCCAAACCTGCGACAAGCGATGCACGACCGTCAGCACCAGTTA
>WLFB01000121.1 GCA_009703975.1 Actinomycetota bacterium
TTGAACCAGAAAAAGGTATTAATGCGTTAATTGAACTTGCGGCACAAGTTCAAAAAATTGTGGCGATTGCGCAGCCCGAGATCGGCACGACAGTAACTCCGACGATTGCCACAGCCGGGACAACAGAAAATGTTGTGCCGGCTGCCGCGCAGATAACAGTTGATGTTCGAGTCAATGTAGTTTCAGAAAAAGCCCGAGTTGAATCTGCATTTGATGCATTGCAACCAACTTTGGCTGGTGCGACGATCAGCGTAAGTGGATTAATCAATCGTCCGCCAATGCATGAGTCGTCGTCTACGATGCTTTACGCCGTGGCGCAAAGTGTTGCGCAAGGTATTGGCATCACCGATTTGCAGGGCATCGCAGTTGGTGGGGGTTCTGACGGCAACTTCACGGCAGCAATTGGCGTGCCAACTCTTGACGGGCTTGGTGCATGTGGTGGCGGTGCACATGCTGACACCGAGTACATCAAAGTTTCAAAGATGGGCGAGCGTGCTGCGCTTGCCGCCGCGATCACTCGCGCACTTGTTGCCGCAAGTTAGCTAGTTAACTGTTAGCTAGTTCACTACTAAAAATTTATTCGAGTTCGCCGAGAGTGCCTGCTGCAAGAGTATTTGCATCGAGTGTGCCAGCTAGACGGTAGATCTCAAGTTTTTCTCGCGTGTCGGCAATGTCTAAGTTGCGCATCGTCAACTGACCGATTCGATCTAGTGGGCCAAACGGCGCATCTTCGACCCGCTCCATGCTCAGTCGCTCTGGCGAGTATGTGAAGTGTTCGCCAGTCGTATTAAGAATGCTGTAGTCGTCACCGCGACGCAACTGCACTGTTACTTCGCCAGTTACGAGCGAACCAACCCAACGAGTGAGTGATTCGCGCAACATCAACGATTGCGGATCAAACCATCGACCCTCATAAAGCAGTCGACCCAGTCTTCGACCCATCGTACGATAATTTTCAATTGTGTTTTCGTTGTGAATCGCGGAGATTAATCTTTCGTACGCAATGTGCAGCAAAGCAAGCCCCGGAGCTTCGTAGATGCCTCGACTCTTTGCTTCGATTATTCGATTTTCAATTTGGTCACTCATACCGAGACCGTGTCGTCCACCGATTTCATTCGCGGTGGTCACTAATTCGGTTTGCGATGAAAACTCTTTGCCGTTAATTGCAACTGGCCAGCCTTCGACAAATCGGATCACGACATCTTCTGTCACGATCTTCACAGAACTGTCGTAATGCGCAACGCCCATAATCGGGGCGACAATGTGCATACTCGTTGATAACTCTTCAAGCGATTTCGCTTCGTGAGTTGCGCCCCAGATATTTGCATCGGTGCTATAAGCCTTTTGTGCCGAGTCACGATAGGGCAACTTTTTCGCGGTCAAGAATGCGCTCATTTCGGCGCGACCACCCAATTCACGAACGAAGTCAACATCAAGCCACGGTTTATAGATTCGCAAATGTGGATTAGCGAGTAATCCATAGCGGTAGAAGCGCTCAATGTCATTGCCTTTGAATGTGCTGCCGTCGCCCCAGATATCTACTCCGTCAAGTTTCATTTCGCGTACGAGCAATGTGCCGGTCACTGCGCGACCAAGTGGAGTTGTATTGAAATAAGTTTTGCCAGCAGTCGTGATATGAAATGCGCCGCATTGCAGTGCGATTAATCCTTCTTGAACTAAAAGTTCTCGGCAGTCAACAAGTTTGGCTTCGACTGCTCCATAAATTTTTGCTCGCTCTGGGATTGACTCAAGATCTGTTTCATCTGGCTGACCAATGTCGGCCGTATACGCATATGGCAAAGCGCCGCGTTCGCGCATCCACGCAACGGCAGCTGAAGTGTCGAGTCCGCCAGAGAATGCAATACCAACGCGCTCGCCACTCGGCAGCGATGTTAAAACTTTTGCGCCCGATGTGCTCATATTTTCAGAACCTGAACCATTTTTTGTCACGCCTCAACACTAGAGACTTGGGCCGTGTGAAACCGAGAAGGTTTTAACCGTCAAGGTTTATATGCCGGTTGATATTGAGCGGCGGCGCCCAGCCAGTGCAGCAATCGTCGTTAGCGCCATACATACAGCCATGGCTATTTCACCAAGAGCTATGCCAGGAGTGCGAGAAATATCTGAAATTGAAATTGCGACCAGAAAAAGTGTTGAGGCTAAACCGATGTATGGCAGAAATCGCGAAAACTTAACCACAGTGACGAGCATTGCGATTGGTGCAATAAATGGCAGAAACCAAAGTAAAAAGAATGCCGGGTCGTGCAGGCTCCCGAGCCACCAAGTTGGCTTGCCAATGGCGCGCGCCGAAAAAGTCAATGTCAATAAAGACCCTGCAATTAATAGTTGTGAAATAACTACTGCATTGACCCATGGCTTAGTTAGTGAGCCTGCGGCCTTTGTTTGGGCTTGTGAAGGGGGAGGAAGTAACAACATAACAAGACCGACAATAGCCTAAGGAGAGTTATGTTGCCCGTTAAATTTGCGCGATTGAGCATATTTTTTCCGATGTGGAATGAAGAGCAGTATCTTCAACGAGCCTTGAATGCGGCACAAGAGCTTTGTGATGACTTAATCAACCTTGAAATGATTGCTGATTACGAACTTGTGATCGTTGACGATGCATCGACAGATTCAACACCGCAACTAGCCGATGCTGCAGCGGCAAGAGACAGGCACATCAAAGTTGTGCACCATCCGACAAATCGCAAACTTGGTGGGTCAATCAAATCTGGTTTTGCTGCATCAACCGGGGATGTGATTTTGTACACAGACGCTGATCTGCCTTTTGATATGCGTGAGGTTCAAAACGCAATGCGGTTGATGCGCCAATACGAAGCCGACATTGTGAGTGCATACCGATTTGATCGAACTGGCGAAGGATATGTACGAGTTGTTTACTCAATGTTTTACAACTTTATGGTTCGAGTTTTATTTGGAGTTCGTTTTCGCGATATTAATTTTGCTTTCAAGCTCTGTCGCAAATCTGTGTTTGATCAAGTAACACTCGAAAGCGAAGGGTCATTTATTGATGCCGAACTAATCATCAGTGCGAAGAAGCGTGGCTTATCGGTTGTGCAATTTGGCGTAGACTATTTTCCGCGTACTCGGGGTGTGTCAACTTTGAGTTCTCCATCGGTAATTATTAAAATTTTACGAGAGGCGTTTCAATTGCGTAAAAAATTGAATTCAATCAAGCCAGATTTTGGTGCACCAAGCACAAAATGAATCGTCAGGATAATTCGCAGTATCAACCGTCGACGTTTGATCGGTGGCGGCCCGCGTTAATCGCTTTTGCAATATTGGCCACCGTCATAGCAATTGGCGTGCAGCAAAGCGAAGCGAATAAAAACAAAGCGAATGTTGCTCAGGAACCTGCTTTTGTGGTTGGTACCAGTTTGGTACCAGTAGTCACGGCGCCTCTGACTCGCACTCTTGAACTAGGTATGCAGGGTGATGATGTATTACGTATGCAGCAAAGACTGAAAGAGTTGCAATTTGATCCGGGCCCAGTTGACGGTGTATTCGGACAAAACACCGTGCAGGCTATGTGGGCGTTTGAAAAACTCGTTCTCGGTGTGCCTCGCGAACAAGCCACTGGTGTGGTGACCCAATCAACTTGGGTGATTATGCAATCAAATTTAGAAATCAAGCCAAGGCGCGTTGCCGATACTGCGACTCACGTTGAGGTTTATTTACCCGAACAAGTTTTAATTGTGTTCACAAATCAAAAACCAGTCCTGATAACTCACATCTCGTCTGGGACCGGAGAGATGTGGTGTGAAGAAGTAAAAATTGACCCAGGCGAAGAAGGTAATAATTCTGATGAGCAGATCACAAAAGGAATTTGTGGCGAGGCTGTAACTCCGCCAGGAGTTTTCTATTTTTACAACCGACGCACCGGCATGCGCGAAACAAAACTTGGTTCGTTGTACAACCCTGTTTATTTCAACTACAACATTGCTGTACACGGTGCGATTCTCGTACCACTCAAGCCCGAATCACACGGATGCGTTCGTATTCCGATGTCCGTCGCGAGATACTTTCCGGCGCTGGTCAAATACGGTGATCGACTGTATGTGTTTGACGGCATCAAAGAGCCCGAAGCGTATGGCTCACCGGTCCCGCCGTATGACAAGCCAGATCCGAACTACACGACTCTGCCAACCGTGACGACACTCGTTAGCACACCAACAACGACTGTTACGACAATTGTTGGTGCACCAACGACAACGGTGGCAAAATCAACAAGTTCAGGTTCTGTAACTACAACGACTAGCTCAAGCACGCCATAATTGGTACGGGATAATTTACGATGCTAATTAATTACGACGAATTTTCAATGTTCAATGAGAACATTTCTGAGTATTCGTTAAAGGTTTCGGCGCTACCGAAAGTAGAGAGAGTTTTTTGTTCTCTTAGCGACGGTCGCTCGCTTAGTGCGTTGAAGTGGGGCACGCAGTCACCTGAAATTACATTTGTGCATGGCAGCGCTCAAAACGCGCATACGTGGGACACGGTTGCTTTAGCAATGGGAGTTTCGGTCTTGGCAATTGATCTTCCGGGGCATGGTTATTCTTCGTGGCGCAGCGACGGTAACTATGAGCCATCTGTGCTCGCACCTGATGTGGCAACTGCTATTGAAACTTGGGCGCCAAAAACTCGGCTCGTTGTTGGAATGTCGCTTGGTGGATTAACAACTCTTGCGCTTGCAGGTCAACGACCAGATTTGGTTTCGTCACTTGTCAGTGTCGACATCACCCCAGGTGTTAACTCAGAAAAAGCAAAAGCAATCACCGATTTTGTGAACGGACCACAGTCTTTCGCGAGTTTCGAAGATTTGTTAACGCGCACAATCGAACACAATCCGACCAGGTCAGAAA
>WLFB01000122.1 GCA_009703975.1 Actinomycetota bacterium
CTTTATTTTGTATAGCAATGCAACCTGGTTTGATTTTTTCTTGGTATGCAGTGCGTCAAAATTGGGCCGGGTCTGTTCAACCAGAAGACGGAAATTGGATTGGAATCTATTTCAACCGAAACTCTCTGGCTCCACCCGCCGCACTGGGTTTGTTGGCCGCATCGGCCTTGTTGTGGGTCGTGCTAGCTCATCGCCCTAAGCGGTGGATTGCAATCGGCTTGACGTTAATCGCGGTGGCTTTATTTGATGGTTATCTTTTGGTTCGCAGCGGATCATCGACTTCAGTTGGAGCAGTCATTGTGTTTGGATTGGTCTGGTTGTTTTGGACAGTAATACGTTGGTGGCAACGAAATAAAAATATTTCTCCGAGACAGATTTTACGAATAGGTTATCCAACGTTTCTATTTGGTGTAGTTGTGATGACTTGGGTTGGGTTTCAATTTCAGAGTTCATTACTCAATCGGCTGGGTAGAAAAATTGATTTCAATGGACGCGAAGTTTTATGGCGCTTTAGTTGGAGTGGATTTAAAGATAAACCGATAATCGGTTGGGGTTGGATGTCCGCCTGGCGAACCCAGAATTTTTTCAGCGATCGCGAATTTTGGTGGGCACTGACAAATAATTATTGGTCGCACAGTGCAATTATGGATGTTTTACTCGGAGGCGGAATTATTGGTGCAGCTCTTTTGGTAGTTGCAATTGTTTGGAGTGGAGCGCGACAACTTGGATCTGTTTGTTCAGAAATTTCAGGACAGTGGGCTTTTGCGGCGACATGGTTTGTGATTGCTGCCGCAACTCAGGAAAGTTTCATTATTGGAAACCACTTCATGTTGGTTTTGCTAGTTTCATCGATGATTGGATATCAGGCAGATCAAAACGATGATTCGTTAAATAAAACTATTTCTCCTGCGTAAGTTTGATCATCAGTTCTCGAGAATCAGTTGGGTTTATTGTCAAACTTTGTTGATTGATCGGTTTGGCTGCAACATGCGAGATTAAAGGATGTCGGGGTCGTTCGTCGGTTTCACCTTCTGCAAAGAGTTCTTCGTGTACTTTCTCTCCGACACGTAGCCCAACGACTTCGATTTTGATTGGCTTGCCACTGTTTTTGACGAGCTGTTCGGCAACATCATAAATGTTTACCGGCTTACCCATATCGAGAACTAAAATTTCACCAGTGCGACCGATTGCTCCCGCTTGTACTACAAGCTGCACAGCCTCAGAAATGGTCATGAAATAACGAGTCACACCGCGATGTGTCACTGTGACTGGCCCACCTTTTGCGATTTGATCGCGAAAAGACATCAGCACACTGCCGCGAGAACCTAAAACGTTTCCGAAGCGAACTGAAATGTATTTTCCTTGGTTGGTGCGCGAAGCCACATCTGCCGTGAGGCGCTCAGCGATTTTTTTAGAAAAACCAAGAACACTGATCGGATTAGCGGCTTTGTCGGTGGAAATATTCACGAATACTTCGACACCAGTTCGTTGAGCCGCATTAAGAACTGTCGCCGTGCCGAGAACGTTGGTCTGATACGCCTCATGCGGGTATCGCTCTAACAATGGCAGGTGCTTCAATGCCGCAGCGTGAAATACGACTTGTGGTTTACGACTGTCAAATACTTCGTTGATTGCTCTCTCATCGCGAAGATCAGCCAGAACAGTTTGAGGCGTATCAAGCAATGCACGACCGTAAATAGAAAGTTGTACTTCGTGAAGGGCGCTTTCGTCTCGGTCAAGCATAATTATCTCAGAAGGGTTGAATCGAACTAGTTGCCGACAAAGTTCGCTGCCGATGCTTCCACCTGCGCCTGTTACGAGAACACGGCGGTTGACGAGATAATCCGAAATTTCGTCAAGATTAATTTTTACGCGTCGCCTGCCGAGTAAGTCCTCGTCAGTAAGATCGCGGATATCTTCGGCGCCTACTTGTCGCTCATCAAGACTTTGCACTACCGGCAGAATCTTGACATTGAGTTTTGATTCTCGAGCTATTTCGACAATTTCGTTGACAACTGTTGAATCCGCAGACGGAATTGCAATCAATAATGTCGACGCGCCTGTTCGCTGAGTAACTTTTGCGATCTCATTTCGACCACCAAGTACCGGCACTCCTGAGATGCGTAAACGATGAGTCTTAGGATTGTCATCTAGAAATGCAACTGGCAAATATTGTGAATTTGGATTCCGAAGCATTGTGTTGACAATTTGAATTCCGCCTTCGCCAGCACCGTAGATAATCAGTTTCGTTGAGTTTTGAGCAGATGGTCGTCGAAGTTGTTCGCGTATTAATCGCCATGAGTAACGACTAGCAGCAGTGAAAAACAAACCGAGTATTCCTCCAGCAACAATCGCACTGCGCGGAAACGCATCCACAGATGTATCAAAAAATCGAATTACCCACAGAATTATTGTCGTGATTAGTGCCGACAAAATTAAACCCTTAACTTCGTCAAAGCTTCCGTAGCGCCATCGTCGTCGATAAATTCCGACGATGTATCCGGTTACGGCCTGTACTAATGAGACCATTGGTAAGACACGAATCAGGGTGTCTTTTACAATTTTACTAATATCTGGTGCCGCCTGTAGATATGACCGCATCACAAGTGCAATTGTCACTGCTAGCACCCAGGCTAAAACATCTAAAACAAATTGAGTTGTACTGGTGATTGAGTGAAAACTTCTAGAGTTACCGAATCTTTCGGCGGTTAGCCGTAAGCGGTTTCGAGAAGTCTGATTTACGTTCATAAGTTATTAGCCAACAAGAATTACACCCAGAATGCTATTACCTGATTTCTCTACAACTGTCCAAGCATTTTGCAACTCAGAGCTCTCACTGCGGTGTTTTTTGGCTAACAAAATTACTGGTGAATCAGACGTCGGAGCGAGAGACTTTGCGTTTAGAGATTTAAGTTGACCAGCCAAAATTATCTTGCAAGATAAAACCTTGGCCAAAGACTTCTTTGTTTGCTCATTATCGGCTTCGCTACCGATTGCCACAAGTCGCAAAACCGTAGCTTTCTTTATCGGATGCGTAGCTTGAATTGCGGCTGCCAAGTGTTGCAAAGAAATAGATTGATTTTTCGCAGATAATTCACCAAGAAACTGTTTGTAACCGATCAAGTTCACTAATTGCTTTGCCCCTCTAATTTTGCCATCACTAAAAATTAGTTGAAGCAAAATTAAGCATCCAAGTACGAAGCCGATGAGTAAACCGAACAAATATGTAGATCTGTTGACCGAGGTAACTTCTGCGCCACCAGAATACTGACTGACGCCAATGAGTTTTACTTCACCAGTCACAAGCTCAATTGACTTGTTAAGAGCCAAACGTTGCAGCGCGAGTTTTTTAACGGCTGCGATTGAGATATCTTCTGGCGAAGAAAGCAAAGAGTCAATTAACGTAATTGAGTTTTGAAGACCGGCCTTTGTTGCTTTGGTGCGAATTGAAACCAGTTTTGCGACAAATGCATCAATGGCTGAGTCGCAGTTAATCGGATCAGTTTCTACGCAAGCAAATGAATATGAAGAACTTCCATATGAGACAAAAGAGAATTGATTCTTACCTTCGGCCCCCTGCGATGAAGTGAGTGAGAAGTTTGGCTCAGACCGAGTCACAGAAACATCAACCTCACCCTTAATTTTGGCAAGAACCTCTTTTTGCGATTCGTTGTTCAACAAGATGGCCAACTGATTTTCTTCACTAGGGAAAGGCTTAATTAATGAAGGGTCCAGCCCAACAATTGACAGCGGCCCAGCTTCGTCGAGTGGTTCGTATGTCTTGGTCAGAGAAAAATATCGAGGTGAAGTTTGTAGATCAGATTCTTGCAAAAACATTAAAGTCAGGCCCAGCAGCATGGTGAGTGGAACAATCCACCATTTTTTTGAGATTACGCGAAGTATTGCTTCAGAATCAGTGAATCTATTTCGCTTTGTTTCTATTGGAGCCATAAAGATTAAGGCTATCAGTGGGATAGTTTGCACAAGATCGAATGAAATGTTTGAGATACCGTTAAAGACACGAAGGTATTGACAGCAGTTACTAAGCAGTTATTAAATAGGGAGAATCAACGGAATGTCATCTGACTTTGAACAACTCTTTGGTTATATCAACGTCGTTGACAACTCAAACAAAGTGAAAAAAGTTGCTGATGAATTATTGGTGATGTCATGTTGGACACAAGAGTTCTGTGCAACGATTGTCCGCGCAACTCAAGCCATTGACAGTTTTTCGGCGGCTGATGGAGACCCAGTACCAGGCAACGAAATTTCACTAGCAATGATTAGCCCGCGATTGTTTGAAAACGTTCAGAACGATTTTGGTGCTCGACTTTGGCCCCAACTTCAAGAGTATTGGCCACTAATTGACTACCACGGAATCCAAGATGTTTTTGTGATTAAGTATGAAGTCGGTCAGCAAGAAGAACTGAGATTGCATCACGACATCGCCCAAGTTTCGGCAAGTATCAAACTTAACGATGACTACGAAGGTGCTGAACTTGAGTTTCCTCGTCAAAAATTTTCAAATCGCGAAATACCTGTCGGTCACATGCTGGCATGGCCAAGTTTGGTCACGCATCCACATCTCAGCACGCCGATTACACGGGGTGTCAAATACAGCGCAACCGTATGGTTTGAATTGCCGATTGTTAATAGCTAGTTAGCTAGTTCGACGACGAACTCGCAACGGACGATTTTCTGCATTGAGACAATGCCCATCGTTTAGATCAAATCGCCAACCATGTAATGAGCATGTCAATTCTTGACCATTGATCTCGCCGAAAACCGATAGATCTGCTTCACGATGTGGACACTTTCGTTGCATAACATATTCACCGAGTTGAATCTCTTCGCTTAAGTCAGAATTGA
>WLFB01000123.1 GCA_009703975.1 Actinomycetota bacterium
CATTTTGTTTCCAACAACGACCATCTTCAACGAGAACTACATACATATCGGCAAAGACACAATGATTGGCGAACATGTTGCCCTATCTGCGGGGATGATGCCGGGCCAGAAGTGTCTAACGAATCCGGTTGTAAAGATCGGTGACCGTTGTCTGATTGGTCGCGGCTCCGGAATTGTGGGTCATTTGTCAATTGACATAGGGGACGATGTTTGGACTGGTCATCACGTGTACATCACCGATCAAAGTCACGGCTACTTAGATATTTCGAAACCAATTTCTCATCAATCACAACCCGAACGCGCGGTTTCAATTGGTGAAGGTTCGTGGCTTGGACACGGAGTAGTCGTGTTACCAGGCGCGAAAATTGGAAAACACGTCGCGGTTGGCGCGAATTCTGTTGTTACTGGAGAACTGCCAGATTATTGTGTGGCGGTAGGTTCACCTGCTCGAGTGATCAAGCAGTACACACACAATGAAGGCTGGAAATAACTAGACGACTTGATTTAGATAGCTAAATAGCTAAATAGCTAAATAGCTAAATAGAAAGATCTAACGGTGGTTTGCAATACGACATTTCGTTATCGGCGGCGAATGTTGCAATTTTTTCACTTATCGGCAGACCTTTGATCGCTGTTTCAGAAAACTGTAGGTTGATCCCGTTTCTGAGATCATCAGCAAAAGAACGGCGATCTGCAATATAGATTTCATAATCGTCTAGCCACAAACCGACTATTGCTATACCTTTTGCGTCAGTTGGCAAATCTGCTCGAAACTCATTCACAAACGACTCAATCGTGTCTGTGGCTTTGTCTACGATCATTGCCCTGTCTGAGATTGCATCGGCGCCTAAGTCATCGACAATTCGGTAATCGGCTAATTCAATTCGTTGCTGCTCGGAGATGAGACAACGTGATTGTGCTTTCTCAGCCCAAAGTCGGTCGTCAAATTTATTAACAGCCTGTTTCGACGCAAAAAACAATCCATAGATCCACATCGCACAAATTGACACAATCACAACTGTCAACAGACCTCGAACGAATAACTTCACAATGTAAGAGACTAGGCGATCAGTGCAAAATGATAGAACTATATGGTGAAAAATGATGTCACAAGTCGCTCAGATCTCTTAGGTGAGTCTGATATCTCAGATACGAGTGAAGATAATTCAACAGCCAACTCGCGTCTTAGAGAGGCGCTTCAATTAATTCGGGTCATTGTTAAGTTTCACCCGCGGCTCTTCGCCATCGCAGTTTCTGGCGCTGCAGTATTTGCGGTATGCACGGTCGGCTCTTCAATCGGAGTTCGATGGATGGTTGATCGCGTTATTTTGATCAGGTTCAATGAGGGAGAACTCGATACTTCGGCAATCATTATCGGCGCATGTTTGGTAATCGGAATTGGGTTAGTTCGCGCGGCTGGGGTGGTAGTTCGAAGAAGCTTCGCAGGCAAAACCGAATGGCGAACAGCTGAATCTATTACCAATCAAGTACTTGATCATGTCGTTGCCCAACCGATCAAATGGCATCGCAAGCGTATGACAGGGGACATCGTGGCTCGATGTGGCGTCGATTCAGACGCGAGCGTCTCAATTCTCGCACCGTTGCCTTTTGCTTCTTCAGTGCTCGTAATGATGGTGGTTTCGTCCATCTGGATGCTTTCTGTCGATATACCTCTTGGAGTTTTAGCGATTGTGGTTTTTCCGATTTTGCTTATGCTCAACATCAGTTACCAAAAGAGAATTGATCGCTTCTACGCACTTGCACAAGACGAACTCGGTGCACTATCTCAGGCGGTCCACGAAAGTTTTGATGGGGTGATGGTCGTCAAATCATTTGGTGCCGAAAATCGTGAAACAGAGCGGTTGGCAGTAATCACATCTCGTCTGCGTAACGCACGTATTGACGCTGTTTCAGTTCGCTCATCATTTGAGGCCGCAATTGATGCGATTCCATCGTTGATAAATATCACGCTGATTGTTCTAGGCGCAATCCGTGTCAAGACTGGCGCCATGAGTGTCGGTGACTTGACTAGTTTCATATATCTTTTCACGCTTCTTGTTTTTCCATTAAGAATTATTGGATATCTTTTTTCAGAAATTCCACACTCTGTAGCAGGATGGAGGCGGGTCCGCGAAGTTTTAGATGAACCAGTTGGGCAAGATCCGAATGAGCTAATTCGACAACCAAAATTTGGTGTTGCTTTGAGTTGTGAAAACTTAAATTTCTCGCATACGCCAGAGAATTCTGTATTGAAAGATTTGTCTCTTGAAATTTTGAGTGGTCGAACAGTGGCAATTGTTGGTGCGACTGGATGTGGCAAAACGACTTTGTTGCATCTATTGAGCGGTCTTATTGAAAGTGATTCGGGAACTATTTCTGTGCAACCAGGCGGAGTTGGTCTCGTATTTCAAGAGGCATTTTTGTTCGCCGAGAGTTTGCGATTTAATATCACTCTGGATTCGTCAATCACAGATGCCCAAGTTAATAAGTCATTACGTATTGCCGAATGCACAGATTTTGTTAACGATCTCACCAATGGACTCGACACCATAATGGGCGAGCGCGGAGTCAGTCTGAGCGGGGGTCAGCGCCAGAGAATCGCTCTAGCTCGGGCAATTGCTCATAATCGTGCAGTGCTTCTCCTTGACGACACAACTTCGGCTCTTGATCCGGCGACAGAGGCTCGCGTCGTCAATAATCTTCGCGAAATGTCGTTGACCGCGACAAACACGACGAATAAGACAACAGTTGTAATCGTGGCATCAAGACCTTCGACAATCGCACTTGCTGATGAAGTGTTGTATCTGCGCAACGGGCAGATTGCTGACCACGCACCCCATGATGTTTTGTACACACGCAACAGCGACTACCGAGAATTAATCAATGCGTTCGAGCACGATCGCCATGAATGAGCCACTAGGGCGTTTCGGCACAGCCAAGACGATCTCGAGAGGGGTTGACATAGCGCCTGATCTCGGCAAAGGTATTGCGCTCACTTTTTTTCTTGCAGTCATTGGCTCACTTGCAAGAGTTGCGGTACCGATTTTGATACAACAGAGTATTGATAACGGTTTAGAGCCTGGCAATGTTCGCGTTGGTTACATCTGTGGTTTAGGCGTGATCGCAGCGGTAGCCGTGGTTTTAACTGCATGGGCATTAAGAACTGCCGTATTGAGACTTGGTATCAGCGCCGAACAAGGTCTGTACACAATACGAGTCAAACTTTACGACCATATTCATCGGCTTAGTTTGGCTGATCACAACGAAGAGCGTCGTGGCGCTCTCGTTTCAAGAGTGACAAGCGATATTGAAACGCTCACACTGTTTTTTTCATGGGGTGCATTGGTGTGGTTGCTAGACGGTTCCTTGATGGTGGTAGTTGCTTGCGTGATGCTTTCGTATGACTGGATCTTGGCGCTCGTCGCATTCAGCGTTTCGGCGCCATTATTCTTCGTACTTCGTTCACTACAAAAAAGACTTGTCGGCGCATACGATCTCGCACGGCAGAATAATGCAGATTTACTTGGCGCGGTAAGCGAACTTGTCTCGGGCACAGAAACATTACGGGCTTACAACGCACATGGGCCGATGGTCGCTCGAACGAAGAAGGCTGTAAAGACACGTTCAGAATCTCAGGTAAAAGCCGGAATCATTGGTGCCTACCTGTTTCCTTCTGGTGAGATATTTGCGGTATTTACAATTGTGGCGATTGTTGTCGTCGGCGTTTTGCGCGGCGTCGGGGGCGGATTATCTGCCGGGGCGATGGTCGGTTTTCTTTTTTTAACTTATAGATTTCTCGAACCGATTGCCGAATTCACAGAGGTTGTCGACCAAACTCAGACTGCTGTCGCAGGTTTACGCAGAGTTCTCAGTGTGCTGGATACACCAGTAGGCCCTCCAGCAGCAATCAACCCGGTTGCGATACCCGACGGCCCGATAAGTATTGAATTTCGTGATTTGAGTTTCGCTTACAGTTCGCGACTCGATTCGCAAGACGACGATTTGCCAGTTCTTCGAAATATTTCATTGGTGATTCCTGCACAGCAACACATCGCACTAGTTGGATCTTCTGGCTCAGGCAAAACCACGCTCGCGAGATTGATTTCGCGTTTGGCCGATCCGACAATAGGAAGTGTTTTGTTATCCGGGGTAGATCTCCGCGACATTGACAACAACAACCTTCGTCAACGCTTGGTCGTGGTGCCACAAGAACCATTTCTATTTGCAGAGACGATTGCATACAACTTGTTGTTTGCTCGCCCAGACGCAACTCAAGAAGATCTAAACCTGGCAATCGACCGATTAGAACTAACCGAGTGGATGAATTCTTTGTCAATGGGACTTGAAACTCATGTAGGTCAACGCGGTTCATCGCTATCGGCAGGCGAGCGACAATTGATTGCACTCGCACGTGCATCGCTTACAAACCCCGATGTTCTTGTTTTGGATGAGGCCACATCAGCAGTTGACGCTCTCACAGAGGTTCAACTAGCGCGTGCGCTACGGGCTATTTCATCCGGTAGAACTACGGTTTCAATAGCGCATCGATTATCAACAGCATCACGCGCAGACAGAATTTTAGTACTTGAAAACGGTTTGATAGTCGAAGATGGATCGCACCAAATTCTGATGAGTCGCAACGGCAAGTACTCTAAATTATACGAACAATGGCTTTCATCATCATCAAGTCAAACAAGAACGTGAGATTAGATGTCGCCATGTAAACGATTCAGGCAGAGAACTTTTACGCGTTGGTTGATAGCGATTCTGTTTGCTGTCCTCACAACATCGTGCTCACAGAGCGCAGACACGGATGCCGTATGC
>WLFB01000124.1 GCA_009703975.1 Actinomycetota bacterium
CTTGTGGTCGTCATTGATTCTGCGACAATGCGCGCCTTCACAATTTTGAGTCTCTTGCCACCAATATGCGTGTAGGCCCCGCCGACGCGAATAAGACGGTCTATTTGAATTGCAGTATTGCTCCAATCAATTTGTAAATCACTATTAGAGATTTTTTTGGCATAGACCGGCTCTCCACTTTGAGCAACGCCATCACCTAACTCATGTTTGACAGCACTAACCAATAGCGGCAGCGAAGCATCTAGTAATTTCTGGCGCAACGAGGTGAGCGTGTCGGTAGACGAAATCGGCATCTCAATACGACCAAAAACTTCGCCTTGGTCAAGAGACTCTACGACTCGCATAATGCACACGCCTGTTGTCTCATCACCAGCGAGAATCGCACGCTCAACTGGCGCTGCTCCGCGCCAGCGAGGCAACAACGAAAAATGCACATTGATCATTGGCACAACACTCAGCACATCCATTGAAATTAATTCGCCATAAGCCACGACAACCCCAAGCAAGTCATTTGATGTGTCAACTAATGCGACTGCATCACTCAATGAGTGAGAAACTTTAAGCCCCAACTCTAGAGCCGCAACTTTGACAGGGCAGGCACTCGTTTGGTTTCCACGCCCTCGGCGCACGTCGGGACGCGTGACTACAAGTTCAACATTGCAACCTGCATCTACGAGCGCCCGAAGCGGAGCAACTGCGATATCTGGAGTACCGAAATATATAACTCGTGACGCGCCACCGGATGGCAAATCAGCGAGTGATGTCACGAAAGTTTTAGGTGAGTCGTTTCGGTTTGACCAGGGTTCTCTTCGCGCCGGCGATACTCGGCTAACGCCAACTTACGTTGGTCAGCTGTCATTCGCTCAAACATCAGCACGCCTTGTAGATGGTCGATCTCATGTTGAAACAATCGAGCAAGCAACTCATCAGCTTCAATTTCAACTGTATTGCCGTCGAGATTCAAGCCTCTAACGAGCACAAGTTTCGGGCGCAACATTTCAACCGACAAACCCGGTATCGACAAACAACCTTCGTCATAAACCCATTCACCACTTGACTCAACGATTGTTGGGTTAAGAATGACTTCTGGTTTGTCATCCACATCGTAAACAAAAAGTTGCTTTTGAACACCAATCTGAGGTGCGGCCAAACCGAGACCAGGCGCGTCGTACATAACAGTCAACATTTCATCGGCGAGTTTGACTAGTTTGCCATCAATATTCGTGATCTCGGCCGCGCATGTTTTTAATACAGGGTCACCGAAAGTTCTAATTTTGTAATTCACGGGAGTAAGGCTATATCCGTGGAGGGTCAACGTGAATTGATATTCGAGATTTTGCAGTTCGCTTAGCGCTCGACAATGCATCACTCAACATTTGCCAGTTTTCAGCGCGGATCAAACCGTGCGTTGAATCTTTGATCATCGTCTGCACGAGCGCCGAATCACTCATTGACTCCAAAAATGTCTTTGTTCCGACCCCGCTCACTTCTGCCAAAGAACCAAACGGCGGGAACTTCAATAATTCTCGTCGTGTTTTTTCGCTTGCGTTATAGGCATCTAAATTGCCCGTCGCCAGCCCAATCAATAACGGATTTTCGGGAGTGTGTGTTTGCAACAATATTCGTGGGGTCTTTTTTGATGCGCCGACAAGTCGAGCTGCGTGCACCACAAGCGTGCCGACGAGTTCGCTAGTACGATAACGCGGCGCAAGCAATTCGGCATCTATGTCGAGAAATACAACTGTGTCTGCCGATTGAACGCGATGCAACACCGCCTCAGTACCGACAAAGACATTCACCCGTTGGTTAACTTCTGTGGTTGCTGAAGTTACTTCGGCAACAGTGCGATTTGCTGCAGCCTGTAACTCTTCGCGCAACCGACTGACGCCTGGTTTTAGTAACGCGCAACTACTTGATCCGCAGGCTTGACACACAACCGGTCGTGTCATGCTGCAACGCGGACACTCAAGAGTTTCTTCATCACGTTGATTAACAGCCGCATCACATTTCTCACACCGAAGAATTGTTCGACATTTTGCACACGCAATTAGTCGTGCCCGGCCCTTGGTGTTATGAACACACACAACACGACGGCTCGAGTCACGAAGTTCGCTAATAAGTTCAGACGAAATCAGCGAGGTGCTCCACCCTTCATCTTTGTTACGATCCAAAATTTCAATCTTTGGCCAAGATCTTTGAGGATCAGAAGCCTTCATCTCAAACACACGATTGCGAGCCCACTTTCTTGCAGCCTGCGACGGAAACGGTGTAATGAGGCAGCATGTCGCTTGAACACGATGACATCGCTCGATTGCGACATCACGCGCATGCCATGTTGGGCTACGCTCTTCTTGTAACAAATCATCATGTTCATCAATTACAACAATCGTTGAAAACTTGGCGACTGGCGCCCACACGACACTGCGAGTGCCAACCACTATGTCGACACCACCCATTGCACTCGCCCAGTCTTGAGGCCATGAAGCAACAGAAAAACCATTGACTTTGAGTGATGCAGCCAACAGCTTTGCTCGATGTTGCGTTGGGATTACAACAATTAATGGGCCAGCACTAGCAAGTGCGCTAACAATTGAAGTCGGGTTAGCCAAAGGCGATGTTAAGACCAACCCACCACTTTGATTTATTACTTCATCGGCGACGGGTGATGAATAGTTGATGCCGCGCGAAAGATATCTCGGCGATGGAACCTTTGCGATCAAAGTGCTCGGTGCAGAAGCCGAAACAAAACTTCGTATCCGACCACTCCACCGCAATGTTGCCCAATGTGCGAGTTCGATTATCTCAGTTGTCGTGCCAAGACCCAAAACTTTTATTACCGAACGAATCTTGTTGACGGCCAAACCCGCGCTGGGTTCACCGATTTCAATAACCCATCCAGCGACGTTTCTCCCGTGCAAAGGCACGCGCACGCGCATGCCAACCACGAGATCCTTTGCCAGTGACTCTGGGATCAGATAATCAAATGTTTTATCGACTCCCGTAACATCGGGAACGACCCGCGCAACCCGAATTGAGGGTGTCGCGTTTTGAATCAGAGTTTGACTGCTGCCTTGAATTCTTTAAGGCGTGACAAAGACTCCCAAGTGAAATCAGGATGACTTCGACCGAAGTGACCGTAAGCCGCAGTCTTTTGATAAATCGGACGCTTCAAATCAAGGTCACGAACAATCGCTGCAGGACGGAGATCAAAAACCTCACGAACCGCTGCCTCAATCAAAGCCTCGTCAACTTTATTGGTTCCGAAAGTTTCAACGAAGATGCTCACAGGATGCGCCATACCGATTGCGTAAGCAACTTGAAGTTCGCAGCGCTGAGCTGCACCAGATGCAACAACATGCTTGGCAACCCAACGTGCTGCATAAGCCGCGGATCGGTCAACTTTTGATGGATCTTTTCCGCTGAATGCACCGCCACCGTGACGACCCATGCCGCCGTAAGTGTCGACGATAATTTTGCGACCAGTCAAACCTGTATCTGCGTGTGGTCCACCTTTGACGAACTCACCAGTTGGGTTGACATAAACGGCGTAGTCATCTTTCGCAAATTGCGCTGGGATAACCGGACGAATTACTTGCTCGATCAAATCTGGGCGAATAACAGTGTCACGATTGATTCCATCGGCATGTTGAGTCGAGATCAACACTGTTCGCAAGCGAACTGGCTTGCCGTCTTCGTAATCAAAAGTAACTTGTGTTTTGCCATCTGGACGCAAATACGGAATCGCACCAGACTTGCGTACATCTGTCAATTTCTCTGCCATTCGATGTGCCAGCCAAATTGGCAATGGCATTAAGTCATCTGTTTCTGTACATGCATAACCAAACATCATTCCCTGGTCACCTGCACCTTGACTATTTAAAACATCTTCGCCACTTTTGCCACCGCGAATCTCTTCACTGATGTTTACACCTTGCGAAATGTTTGGGCTCTGTTCGTCAATGCTGACAATGACGCCACATGTATTGCCGTCGAAACCATAAAGCGCATTGTCATAGCCAATGCCGTTGATGACTTGGCGAGCAAGTTTTGGAATATCAACATACGCACTTGTTGTGATTTCACCGGCGATAACGCACAAGCCGGTCGTCAACAAAGTTTCACAAGCAACACGACCTGCAGGGTCGGCGCCAAGAATTGCGTCAAGTACCGCATCTGAAATTTGGTCTGCCATCTTGTCTGGGTGACCCTCGGTCACGCTCTCAGATGTAAACGAATACTTTTTCATATGATCTCCATCTCTGTTTTCAACAAGACGCTACTAAATATCGCGCCTAGACAATAGCTATTCGAGCCTATTTAGAGTCAGGCTCAGTCGCGGCTTCAAGCTCAGCGGCTAATTCTGCTTCTTGTGCTGCGACAGCGGCTTCGTTTTCTGCAACGATGTCTTCAATCGTTCGTTGAACTAATTGAATTTTGCCTGCTGAAATCTCTTCAAAACTAATTGACAAAGGCTTTCGCGCGGTTGAGCTGACCTGTGGTGGGACCATGTTGCCGAGTCCATCACCAAGTTGATTGAAATACGAATTAATCTCGCGAGCGCGACGCGCTGCAAGGGTCACGAGTGAAAACTTTGATCCAGTGTGCCCCATCAACGACTCAATTGGTGGGTTCATCATCGTGTCATCTGTCGTCACTTATATCCTCCTGGATCAGGCATCGGGTGCGCCTAGCGGCTAATAAGTATAGCCATAAATGAAGTTATGTATGGCGCTGTTTTCGTTCAAAATCAATGATTCGACTCATCTCATCAACTGTTGC
>WLFB01000125.1 GCA_009703975.1 Actinomycetota bacterium
CGTTGACAATGTTCTTTCGCTTATCAATCTTTCATTGTTGTGCGGTCATGTGGGTCGCACGGGTGCAGGACTCAGCCCATTGCGCGGACAAAACAATGTGCAAGGTGGCGGCGACATGGGTGCGCTGCCAAACAAATTGCCAGGTTTTCAGGATGTCGTAGACGATGTTGCTCGCGCAAAATTTGATCGACTCTGGGGTTGCACGATTCCACCGAAAAATGGTTGGAACCTAACCGAGATGTTCGAAGCAATGGAGCGTGGAGATCTTCGTGCCGTATTTGTGATCGGCGAAAACCCTGCACAATCCGAAGCAGACGGAGCACACGCCACACATTTGCTACAGAATCTTGACTTCTTGGTGGTACAAGATATTTTTATGACGAAAACAGCACAACTTGCTGATGTGGTATTACCCGGCTCAGCATCTTGGTGCGAAAGCGACGGCACAGTAACAAACTCTGAGCGTCGCGTTCAACGTGTGCGCAAAGCAATCAACTCACCAGGCAATGCACGTGACGACATTCAGATCATTCTTGACCTCGCCCGCGAGCTCGGACACGACTGGAAGTACGAATCATCAGAGCAAATTTGGGACGAGCTTCGCAGCCTCTCACCGATGCACGCCGGCATGTCGTACAAACGTCTTGCAGATCTTGGTGGCATTCAGTGGCCATGTTTCAGTGAAGACAAACTTGAGCCGTCGTTTTTGCATGGCCGCCTTTGGGATAAAGACCCGGCCAAACGTGGACGCCTCGCACCATTCAGTGTTGTTGTCGATGACCCACCGGTTGAAGCAACGACACCTGAGTTTCCGTTGCGCCTAACTACTGGTCGCCGACTTGACTCATACAACACAGGTGTCCAAACTCGTGGTTTCGACAGTCCGTTGCGTTTCAACGAAACGATAGATGTCTCACCAGAAGATGCAATTAGTTTGGCGATTAAGGACCATGAAATTGTTCGAGTAAGTTCACTTCGCGGCTCGCTAGAAGTACCAGTGCGCATAGACACAAGTCTTCGACCAGGCCTTGTGTTTATGACTATGCACTCGCCTGATCAAGTGAACACGAACTTGATCACGATTGATGCAACAGATCCGAAATCCGGTACTGCTGAATTCAAAGCAGCCGCAGTAAGGATCGAGCGCCTTGATGCTCGCGTGCCAGTTGCCGGCGAATAGCTAGTTAACTAGACCATCAACTAGCTTGCTCGGGGACGAGCACAAATTTACCAACATGTTTCTTCTCAAGAAACTCTTGTTGGGCCTTAGCGATTTCTCGCAGTGCAAATGTTTTCGCCACCAATGGTTTGATCCGATTAGCTTCAACATACGAAACAAGATTTGCAAACACTGGTTCGTCCCATGCCGTGCAGCCAATCACATGTAGATCTTTAAGATACAGATCTCGCAAATCTAGATTCACTATCGGCCCTGCAATAGCGCCCGACGAAACATATCGACCACCACGGCACAAAACTTTTAACATAGATGAAAACGACGAGCCACCAACATTGTCGACTACAAGATCTACTGACTCTTCACCAAGAAACTTGACTATGTCAGCGTCACGATCAATTACTTCGTCAGCACCTATCTTTAGAACCTGTTTCTCTTTTGTCTTACCAACAATTGCCGTAACTTTTGCCCCACGAAGTTTGGCGAGCTGCACCACCGCAGAACCAACACCGCCCGATGCACCAGCAACCAACACATGTTCACTCGCACGAATATTGGCGCGGTGCAACATATTTTCTGCCGAGCCATAGCTACATGGCAGTGACGCCAAATCTGTGTCGCTCCAATCTGAATTGACTACGAAAATCTCTGTTGCCGGCACCTTCACAAACTGTGCGAACGCCCCATCAAAATCTGAACCCATCCAGATATTTCGCAACGAATCAAAACCGTCGGGGCGCATACAAGGTCTCACGATTACACGCGAACCAATCAGTTGAGAATCAACATCAGGCGCCACATCAACCACTCGCCCGCAACAATCGGTGCCCTGAATAAATGGAAACGGCGTTGCTGCGTTCCATCCACCGTCAATTTTTTGAATCTCCGATTGCGGTTTATCACTAGCAACAGTATTTGTGCCAGTAATAACACTTGACGAATACCAACCAAGTCGGGTGTTTATCTCGGTGTTGTTGACACCAGCAGCAAGAACTTGCAATAACACTTCGCCAGCACCAACGACAGGCATCGGCACATCGCAATACACAAGCTTGTCGTAGCCACCATTGCCCGTAGTAAGCACTGCTTTCATAACAAGATAGCGACTAGTCAATTAATGAGTCGGCACGCAAACCCGCGCGCTCAAGATGAATTGGCAGAACACGACCGTAGAGCTCTTTTGCGCGTTGCGGACTACTGACCATGCCGGGTTCTGCGACATAACTAAAAATTGCTACATAGCGCTTGCGTAAACCCGCCAACGGCGCGACCCGGTGCAGAGAATAACGTCCCTTGAATATTTGCAAATCGCCGGGCTCGAGTTTCAATGTTCTAATCAAATTTTTATCACCATCTAAAACTTTTTCGACGATCTCATAATTCTCTTCGGTAAGTGATCTCACCATCGGACTGTATTCAAAATCACCTCCACGTTCGGCGTTTTGTATCGCCAACGTCACCGTGTAATTATTCGTATCGAAGTGCCACGGAAACCCGCCGCCCTCTTCTGCCAAATTCACAGTCACATCTGCCAATGGGTCTGCGTACGGAAAGAAATTTTCTTCACCAAGCACTTCTTTAATGAACGGCGAGAAAGCCGACCAATCAAAAATCGCTCGAAGGATACTTTCAGAGCCAAAGTTGTCTGCCGGCACAAATGCATTAGATCGATCGTAGAAACGGCGTAACGGATGAGTCAGTGGCAAGTCTTCACGATCGCTCAAGAAATATGGATTAGTTCGAGTGAAATTGCGATGACCTTGTGACTCAACTCGGTCACATTCGGCAACCAATTCACTAATTCGCTCTTGTTTAACAAAACCTTTGAGAACCACACAGCCATCATCTTTGATCGCCAAATTTGACTCATCAATAAGTGCTTTTCGCGCCGGTCCAACTTCATGGATCGGGTATTTGATTAAGTCGACGTATTCACTGGCAATGATTTTCACAATGAAACACCCCTCAATCTCGCCACAAACTTATTTCTATTAAATGATCTTACGGAGAAGTCGTGAGTTGAGCGAATTTAGTCGTAAAGTCAAAGGCGCAATGGATCTCAAAATAGCGTCAGCGACGGCAACAGCCGAAGAGAAAAGAGCAGTTGATTCGTTGCTCGGTCTTGCCCCAGAGACATCTCAAGGACGCGAACGAGATGAAACTGGGCATCGAGTTGCACACGGTGGTGAATCGCTTCGGAACTTGCGACATCTTTTATTGCCTACTCTTCATGCCGTCAATGACCACATCGGTTGGTTGAGCCGCGGATCGATTAACTACATTTCGCAGCGACTCGATATCGCGCCTGCAGATATATATGGAGTTGCAACTTTTTATGCGTTGTTTGATACAAACGAACGCCCTGCTCGGCAAGTACATGTTTGCGTTGACCTTGCCTGTCGCGCGATGTCGGGTTGCAAAGAAGACTCGATACCAACGGGAGCAATTGCATCGCCATGTCTTGGTGTTTGTGAGCGCGCGCCCGCGGTACTAGTTATCGAAACCGGGGTTACACCGCGGTACGAAGTTCTCGCGCCAGCAACTACAAGTGACATCGCAGATCTTGTAGCAGGAAAGTCTGCCGGCCCTGAGCAAGAAATCGCAACCGCCGTGCCGCAAGCTCCGGACGATTCTTTAGTTCTGTTGTCTCGCATCGGTCGAGTTGATCCGTTGAGTATTGACGACTACATCGCATCTAATGGTTTCGTTGCTTTGCGTCGAGCGATCGAAATTGGCGCAGAGCAAGTGATCACCGAAGTAACCGCATCGGGGCTCGTCGGTCGCGGCGGTGCGGCTTTTCCAACTGGTCGTAAATGGGCTGCCGTCGCCGGTCAGCCAGCAAAAACTCGTTATCTAATTTGTAATGCCGATGAGTCTGAGCCAGGCACTTTCAAAGATCGCGTACTAATGGAAGGTGATCCATTTGCATTGGTCGAAGCAATGACGATTGCTGCATTCGCAACTGGCTGCCAACATGGATGGATCTACTTGCGTGGCGAATATCCGCGGGCGCTTAAACATTTAACAAACGCGGTTGAGTCTGCGCGATCACGATCGATGCTTGGTGAGAATATTCTGGGATCAGGTTTTAATTTCGACATCACAATTTTTAGAGGTGCCGGCGCTTACATCTGCGGCGAAGAAACTGCAATTTTTAATTCAATTGAGGGCTACCGCGGCGAACCTCGCAACAAACCGCCGTTTCCAGTTGCAGTTGGTCTGTTCGGCAAGCCGACAGTTGTCAATAATGTTGAAACGCTTATAAATGTTTTGCCGATTATTCAAAACACTGGCGAGAAATATGCAACTTGGGGAACGGCTGGCTCTAAGGGCAAAAAATTGTTTTGCATTTCCGGCGCCGTAAACAAGCCCGGTGTTTACGAAGTTACTTTTGGTGCAACTTTGCGAGCACTTATTGATCTTGCCGGCGGTTTGAAAACTGGTTCAGATTTGCAGGCTGTGTTGTTGGGTGGTGCTGCTGGAGGATTTGTCGGTCCACAAGATCTAGATCTTGAGCTCACACTTGAAGCTGCTCGCGCAGCAGGTACGACACTTGGATCTGGTGTCGTGATGGTGCTTGATCAAAACGTCGACATGATTGA
>WLFB01000126.1 GCA_009703975.1 Actinomycetota bacterium
ACAACAACTGGCGCTCGTGATGCCGCAAAAGCAATGAGCTATCAAGGTCAGACAGGTTATGTAGCGACAATTACTTCGACGGCAGAGAATACGTTTATCAGCACCAATATTGCATCGGCAGAAAATATTTGGATTGGTGCAACTGACGAATTGGTTGAAGGCGCATGGAAGTGGGATACCAATGGTGGCTCACCCGAAGCAGGCAAACGATTCTGGACCGGGGCTGCAGCCGGCAGCAAATACACGGCTGATGGCATCGATTTCGCGAGTTGGTCGAGCGGTGAACCCAATAACTCGGGCAACGAAGACTATGCCTTAACAAATTGGGGCGGCATCGGAAGAGCCACTTGGAATGACTGTCCAGCGACTGGGTGTGGTGCGGGGCGCCAGTCGGTTGTTGAATTCGGCACCAATGCAGCCGACAATGGCTTTGCCGTTGGCGCAACAACCTACAGTTACGCGAATATGACCTTGTGTGGCCCCGCTACAAAACTTGCGACTACAACATCAGCCGCTGGCTCAGTCTCAGGCGTTGCATTTACAACACAACCAGTTGTGACAATTCAAGATGCTTCGAGCAATACTGTGACCAACTCAACTGCAACAGTTACTGCGACAGTCAGTGCCGGTGGCACGCTTATCGGCACAACAACTGCAACCGCAGTAAACGGTGTTGCCACATTTTCAAACCTTGGCATCACTGCTGGTGCTGGCACCTACACGATTACGTATTCATCTGGAGCTTTAACCAGCACATCACATTCCATTACAGTTTCACCAACAATCAATGGTGGCCCAGGTGTGTTTTCAAGTATTACTGGCACAAGCGTGATGTATGGCTCTGGCGGCGCAGGGCGAAAAGGCAGCGCATACGGCGGTTACTACGCAACCAACGGGACTTTAACCCTCAGCGGAACTGATTCGAGTTTGCCCACGGATGCTCCAGCTAACTCGGGTCGAGGTGGTCAAGACAGAGCTTCTGGTTCTGGTGGATACACCGCCGGTGGCTCTGGCATAGTCGTTTTAAAATATGCGGATTCATTTGCGGCATTAACAGTTGGTTCAGGATTGACTTCTACATCTACGACAAGCGGTGGTTATCGTATTTATTCCTTTACCGCTGGTACAGGAACTGTGACTGTTCCAAGTGGCGGCATCACGAACGTTGAATATTTGATTGTTGGTGGCGGGGCCAGTGGTAATCGTGGATACGACGGGCAATATTACGGTTTGGGCGGCGGTGGCGGTGGCGTCACCACTGCGACTGGTTTTTCGGCCCCGGGCGGCGCTTATACGATTGTTGTCGGCGCAGGTGGCTCGGGTTGCTCAAGTTGTAGCCCAATTGGCTCAGCTCAAGGCAATGACGGAGCAAATTCAAGTGTTACCAATGTGTCTAGCGGTTCGTCATTTTCGGCAACTGGTGGTGTTAGAGGTGCCATAACATCAACGACCAGTGACGTTGGTGGCACATCAGGCACAGGAACCCGAGGCGGAGTGGCATACACATTCTCAGGTGGCGACGGCGGCGCTAACGGTAATGCTTCTAATGGTGCAGGTGGCGGTGGCGGTGGCGGCGCCGGCGGTGTACCAGACATCTAGAAGTTTTAGCGTTGGCCCTCAATGTTTGCGATGGGTCAGTTCATCCCAGGATTGAAGATGTTAAGACCCTGTCGGTTTGCCGCACGACACAGATCTGCATCTGCACTGGCAAAGATGTCTGCACCAATTTTGAGCGCTGACGCGAGATGAACAGCGTCGTATGCGCGAAGTTTCTCTGTCTTGGTGACGTCACACGCATCTGCCAAAAGATTCTCGTCGATATTGACGATCATCAACCGCGCATAGAGATTATCCAAGAGAGAAATAGACGAGTTGTAGGTTGCAATACTGATGCGATCACTTTGACGTGCTCGAACTAAAGCGGCAGTTGACTCAACAACAATTAGTTGACAACTTGCCACATCGCCACCTTCATCCCAGTAGGACTCAACTTCATCGGTGCCGATCTCATTGATAATTAGTTTGATGAACGCCGAAGTGTCAAAGTAGGTAATCATCGGCGCTCGTTGATAACGATTTCACTTACCGACCCAGTTGCCCTTAAACGTCCGCGTGGGCGAGGGTTCTTCGGCTTGACCGCAGCACGCACTTCACCAGATGCAATCAATCGCGCCAGACGATTATCGGCCTCGGTAAGCGCGGTCAGCCTGGCGACCGGTTTGCCATGTTCGGTAACAATGATTTGCTTTCCGGCACAGACCTGGTCGATGTAATGGCTCAGTTGATTTTTGAGTTCGCGAATACCGACTTCAATGCTGTGGTCGTTTGTTATCAGGTCCATACCGAAATTGTAGCCACTATTATTCTTTAATGTGGCAACATTTTATAGCGCGTCGAGTCACACTGGGATGACTTCGACCAATTTTTCTAGCCCCTTGAAGTCGTCTGGATTTCTCGTAAATAGCGGCAACCCGAGAGCACAGGCGGTTGCCGCAATCAAAAGATCTACAGCACGCGCACCTCGAGCTTTTCGACCTGAGTTGGCGACCGCGGCATAGATTCGCCCGTATGCACGCGCCGCCTCAATATCGAAGGGAAGAGGATCAAAGATTGCCTCAGCCCGTTGAAGACGATCTTGTCGACGAGCACGTTCGTCGACATCGTTAGTTGCAAACGGACCAGCGGCAAGTTCGGCCATTGTGATTGCGCTCACGGCAATATCGATCGGCAACTTTACCCGGTCGATTTTTTCAAGGTCGATAATCACCGATGTATCGAGGAGACCTTGCGCTCGACGGCCCTCAGTCACGGGGTTCAGCTACAGGGCTCATTCACGGGGTTCATCCACGTGGTTCAATTTCTTGGCTTGCATGCGCATCAAGATCGGCCCTAAATCGATCGAAGTCGATGCCGAGGGCGCAAGAGAACATTGCAGCCACAGCGTCGCATGAGACGAACCGATGCCGTCGCAGCGGAGTAAGTTCACCAACTGGCTGACCGTTGCGAGTAATCACGAAAGATTCACCTTGGTCGAGGCGGCGCATAATCTTGCCACTGTCATTGCGAAGTTCGCGTTGGGAGATTGTTTGAGACATATGGTTAAGTGTAGCACATGGTGCTACACTAACGACGCAGTAATTAGTGGAGAACTTTTAGGGTCGACTCTCAATGTAGGTGACACCAGTTGTTGGGCAACCTGCTTGATGCATTAACTCAGTACCACCCTGAGCAGTAATAATCTCATTGACTTTTTCTTTGATCACGAACTTGCAGACTTCAGTTGGGCCGCCGTCAAACCATGTGCGCACTGGCAAACGAGTTGCGGTGACAACATCTAACACACGGTTGCCAACGTAAGTACCTTGTTTGTCAAGAACATAGTAGGCAATGATCCGATGTTGCGGTTTATCAAAGTCGACTTTGCGGATGCCATCTGCAAACCAATGATTGCTTTGATGGTTAATCACAGACAATGGCGTGTGTGCGGCCGAGAAGCAATACACCAACCCGGAAGCAACAAGACAGATTTTAACAAAATCACGAAATCGTTGAGACGACTTTTGTAATGCTGCATCGGCAATGAATACCGAATACGAAAGCAGAAGTGGCATCGTTATGAAAAGAATCTGCCAGATCATTTTGATTGAGTAATACGGTGTGTCTGTCCACGAATATTGATCGGTGCGCATCAGAATTAAGAAAATTAAATAGGTGACGCCAACCAGTGGCAAAATTAGCCATTTGTCATTGCTGTCAAATAGAAGTTTCTTTTTTCGTGCAATTGATGGAAGAAAAATCGAAAGCAAAATTGTCACGACCGATAGCCAACCAACAAACATCAAACTCGGTTTGCGTGTTGCGCCTTGCATTGTAAACGTGCGAAAAACTGGGCCGTTCATCCCGTTTGGGCCATACAGCGCAGCAACAATCAGCACTGTCAATAATGCAATCGCGACAACTTTGATCGACATGTTACGTTTGCTCGCCGCGCGCAGATCAATACCCAAACGACGCAACATCCAGGCACCGGCTAGCGCAACTGCGACAACGACAAACGGCAATGAAATTAGTTGATAAACAAGACCAAGCGCCGCACCGACAATGATGACCCACAGAAAATACGACGAGAAAATATCTTTGTTTTTGAAAACTGTGAACTTGCGAAATGAAATCGCGAAAATTATCAAAGAAATCCAGGCTGAACTTAACGACGTCGAAAAACCATCCCATAAAATTTGTTGCACAATGTTTGGCACCGACATCATCACGAGAATCGCTACGTTTGCAAAAATGACGGCAAACCAGTTGACGGTTTTGATAAATCTGATCGCAATCACACCAACTAGTTGCACATAGGCAGCAAATTGAATTAGATCGAACCAGCCGGCAAACATGAGAACTCGAAATAGGTGTGTACCTGTCGTGTGGCTTGACGCGACTGCCACGTGAGCAACAACATTGTGCATTCCAACTGGGTAGCCAAAAACGGGAAACGCATTAGATAAGACCATCCCGGCGCTGCCGTCGCGCCACCACTCGGTGATGCCAAGAACAAACGACGCGTGGCCACCGTGATCGCCGCCATAGGTATAGCCCGCAACCAATTTGACTGGCTCACTCAATAGTTGAAACGAAGCAACGACGATAACTGAGATCGGTATTGCCGAAATCAACAAAGCCTTCGTGGTCGAAATTAGTTTCGATTCACGCACGGTTAATTCAGGCACAGGTAGTTCAGGCATCGTTAGTTCAGGCACAGTTAGTTCGCGGCGC
>WLFB01000127.1 GCA_009703975.1 Actinomycetota bacterium
ATTGAAGGCGCATCGTGCCGCGCTACAAAACTGTCGCCAACACTTTCTTTAATGGCACCCCAAAGCGTGTCAAGTTCAACTCCGTTAGCGATGCCAGTTGCAAACCCTTCTCCGATTGCCGCGGCAGCTATGAACCAAAGTTGATTTGTTACAAGTTTGACGACATTGCCTGTGCCGAGCGGGCCACAATAAATAACAAGACCAAGATTTTCTAATATCGGCTTGACGCGGTCAAGACTCTGCTTGTCACCACCAACAAATAATGTCAACTTTCCATTTCGCGCACCGTCAACTGCGCCAGTTACGGGTGAATCTAAAACCGAAACGCCTGTTGGTGCTTTGTTCGCCAACTCGATGATCAGTTCTTTTCGGTTGGTTGTCAGGTCAACCCAGATTGCGCCGTGTTTGAGACTCTGCAATGCATCATTATCAAGCATGACTTTTTCTACATGCTCGGGTCGGGGCAGAGAGGTGAACAACACATCAACTTGAGATGCACACTCGGCAACTGATTTTGACGCAGTAGCACCGTGATCAACGGCGAGTGTTAAGGCGCCAGAGTTGATATCAAAAACTTTTACATTCAGTCCGGCAGCAAGCAAACGCTTACACATCGGTAAGCCCATATTTCCGAGTCCAATGAATCCAATGTTCATTAACGCAGATTAGTTGCTAGACAGGTGCATCCATTGTGCGTAACGGCAAAACTTGCGCAGGCAGGTTGGCCCACATATCGCTAAGTAGATCATCGCGCAATGACCGCACCGAATCGTCACTCCAGCGATTGACATGTTGCAGTGGATCGTTGGCCAAGTCATAAAGTTCGCCCTCGCCAGCCTTATTCATCGTGCCGTCAAGTGCAGCAGTGCATACCCAATTGTCTCGACAAATTGTTCGTAGGTGAACTAGTTTTCCAAACAACACGCTGTCCCATTCTGTGAGCACGCGTTCGTGGCCGAGTTTTTCAGCGTCGGCATTATCGACTGGCAACCTGGGTGCTTCTGTGTATGAAGGTTTTTCAAGTCCGGCGATATGTGCAAACGTTGCAGCAAGTGAAACTAAACCAACTGGTGCACTAACTCGCGCAGGAGTGATATTCAAACTTGGCGCTGGTCGCCAAATTAAAGGCAGCCGCATCAACGAATCAACGTGATATGGGCCCTTGAATAGTAAACCGAAGTCACCTTGGAACTCGCCGTGGTCAGTTGTGTAAACAACATCAAGATCATTAGCCCAACCCCGAGCATTGATCGCACCGAGCACGTCACCGATTGCTTCGTCGATCAATTCGTTTTCAACATGAGTGAACGCATTGACTTCGCGAACTTGGTCTTCGGTCAATGTGGCAGGAACCCAATGTGCCGGCGCTTCATAATTAGAAACAAAAGTGCCGTCATACCAACCACGCCAATGACGCAATTTGTCATCGAGAATTTTTTCGCGTTTTGATTTATCTGCAACGTAGCCATCTGGCAGATCAAGTTCGCGCCATGGCACGCGATGCAACTCTGATGCTGGAGGATCCCATGGATGATGCGGATCTGGAAAACTCATCCAACAAAACCAATCTTTGTCGGCAGGTAGCGAGTTCAACCAGCTGATTGTTTGTTGTGCCACCCAATGCGTGTGATACCACTCAGTTGGAATCGGATTAACTTTTATTTGCGGCGCATTCGTATCGCCTCCACCTTGAGCATTTACTTGCAATTCGTTGTCTAGAACTCTATAAAAACCCGCAATCGCCTCGGGGTGATTGTCGCGAACCCACTGTGAGTAATGCAATTGACCAACTGCGCCGTGCGTTGACAACTCCATGTGATCAAAACCACGATGCGGATCAGCAGGGTTGTCAGTTGTTTGACGCTCATTACCTAACCGATTTTCTGTAAATCTTAAAAATGGATCAAGTAGCGGTTCGAAATGTGCTTTGCCGATCAGCGCAGTTGCATAACCTACATTGCGCAGATCGCTGGCAATACTCGGCGCGTCTTCAGGCAGCGGCACTCCGTTCATCCATACGCCGTGCGTGCTGACATGTTGGCCAGTAATCATTGTGCTTCGTGATGGCATGCACACAACATTTTGCGGATGCGCGCGATCAAATGTGATGCCAGATTTACTCAACGCATCAATATTTGGTGTTCGCGCAATTGCGCCGCCGTTACAACCAAGCGCGTCGTAGCGCTGCTGGTCGGTAGTAATGAAAAGAATCTTTCGACCCATAGTTACTTACCGTCAAACATTTCTTTAACTTTCGCTATGCCAACTCCAGCGGCACCACCGATTGGCAGTGCGAGCACTTCTGGGTCCATGTCGGTTGAATACATCACCATGCAGCGATTCTCGCCATCGGGGATTACATCAACGGTGCCGAGATGAAACTTGATCAGCGGGTTATTAACTATTTTGTATTGAAACCTGCGTAAGTCATGGTCGAGCGTGATGATGTCTTCTTCAAAAATAATGCCAGCAGCGAGAGTTATCCAGCGTTTATTTCCCTCGACGCGACATTCAGTAATTGGAAACCATTCGTGCAAGCGTTCTGGTGCACCAACAAATGCCCAAACTGTGTCAGCGTTGCACTCAACAAATGCGTGTCTTCGAACTGTGCCCATAGTGTTTATACCTTAACTAGTGCGCCAGTTAATTGGTTCGAAGCTCGCTTTTACCAGCGCATCATTGATTTTCGTAAATGGCCGAGAACCAACGAAGCCGTTATGTGCCGATAATGGTGACGGGTGTGCACTCTCGACAATGTGATGTTTGTCAGTATTGATTAATAGTTTTTTCTTTCGAGCAAACGCGCCCCATAATACGAAAACGACCGGGTGTGATTTGTCGTTCACGATGCGAATGACTTGATCGGTGAATGTTTCCCAACCCAAACCTTGATGTGAACCAGCCTCACCAGCCCGAACTGTAAGCGTCGTGTTCAACATCAGCACACCTTGCTGCGCCCAATGTTCAAGGTTGCCATGTTCAGCGATCTTCGTGTTTGGTGTGAAATCTAAATCAGATTGCAGTTCTTTGAAAATATTTTTTAGTGATGGCGGTATGGCCACGTCATTCTGCACAGAAAAACAAAGACCATGTGCCTGATTGACTCCGTGATATGGATCTTGACCAAGAATCACTACACGCGTATCTGCGTAGCTAGTTAACTCAAATGCTTTGAATACGTCTTCATGTTGCGGATAGATAGTGAATAGTTTTCGCTCATCCGCAATAAAGCTTTGCAGTTTTTTAAAATAAGGCTTTTCGAATTCAGATTTAAGTAACTCGGCCCAATCAGCTTGCATCGTTAAATTATTAGAAGCGTGAGCGCACGGCCCATAGGTCTGGGAATACTGGTTTGAATAATGTTGAGGCAAGATATGCAGCGCCACTTGACCCACCCGACCCATGCTTCAAGCCAATCGTGCGCTCAACCATTTTGACATGGCGGTAGCGCCACTCTTGCAGGCCTTCATCAATGTCGAGTAAGCGTTCAAGCAACATTGCGACTTGCGGGTCTTGGCGATAAGCGATTGCGAGTGATTCTTGAACTTGATCATTAGCAACATAACTCTCGGCGAAGTTACGTTGCGTTATCTCGCTGGGCATATTGTGACCATGCTGCACGAGATAAATAACAACTGAATCCCATAGCGATCGGCGACTCATTGCGTTGACAACTCGCAATCTCGCCGCACTATTTGGCTCGAGATGATCAGCCATCGTTGCATCTCGTCGCCCGAGTACTGCTTCTAATTCGCGAAACTGTACGGATTGAAAACCACTTGCAGCCTCAAGGCGATCGCGAAATGAATTAAATTGCAGAGGCGTCATTGTTTCTAAGATGTCAACTTGACTGACAAGAACTTTAAAGATTGTGCGAATACGACCAAATACAGATAACGATGCGTGGGTCTCACCAGTTTCTAAGAGTGTTTGCACCCGAGCGAGTTCGTGCAAAACACATTTGAACCACAACTCATATGTCTGATGCACGATGATAAATAGCATTTCGTCATGTTCCGGACCATCCGATCGAGGTTTTTGCAACTCAAGCAATTGATCAACACTTAAATACGAAGAATATGTAACAGCAGAACTAAATTGTTCAGAATTTTCTGCTGAATTCATATACGGTGAGCGTATGCCAAATGACATGACTTCGCGAAGTATGGCCCTGCAACTTGATGCCAAAGACCCACTAGCCAAGTACCGAGACGAATTCATGATTGTTGACCAGTCATTGTGTTATCTAGATGGCAACTCTCTTGGGCGAATGCCAACTGAAACCGCAAATGTTGTTGACCAGTATTTGCGCACAGAGTGGGCGACGAAACTAGTTTCTGGCTGGTCTGATTGGATTGACGAAGCTCAGTCAGTTGGCGATTTAATCGGTCGGGCTTCTTTAGGTGCTGCTGCCGGTCAAATGTTATGCGTTGACACAACCAGTATGAATTTTTATCAACTTTGCTGCGCTGCGGTTGATGCCAGGCCTGATCGCAAAACAGTTATAACTGACACGGCAAACTTTCCAACTGATCGTTACATTTTGGAAGGCATCTGTAAACAACGCGGATTAAAACTTGTCGTGATCGACGACGACAGTGGCGAAGAATACATTTCTCCAGAAATGCTCACCGAAGTTTTAAACGATGACGTTGCGCTCGTTTCGCTTTCAGTTATTCAGTATCGCTCTGGAGTTTTGCATGATGTCGCAAAGTTAACTCAACTTGCGCGCGACG
>WLFB01000128.1 GCA_009703975.1 Actinomycetota bacterium
AGTCCGTAAATTGCCATAGCAATAATCGAAATCGCTATTGGCAACTTAAAGTCGGCGGTGTCACCGAAAACCAATATTGCCAAACCTGCCGTTGTTCCTAATGAATAGTTGAGCTGTGCTGATCGAATTTGCTGACCGGTGTTCGCTGACATTTGTAACCAAGTTGCTTGATCCATGATTCTCCTTTTGTTTTTATTGCAATACCGCAATTGGTATCAAACGTATTTATAGCACAAGGTTCGTCGAGGTTGATTGATTATGAAAACATCTTCAAATTGTTCATCAAGTCTTGGTCTGTTCGCAATGTAACCGCAGTCGCTGCCGGCTGACCTTTTTAACTAACCCAGTCGACTAACCCCGTCGGCTAGCCCCGTCGGCTAGCCCTGCTGATCCACTTTGTGTCTCCTGTGTAATATAAGACGATGCGCACAATTAAATCGACCGTCATCGCAGTCTCGCTTGTTTTAACAACACTGATCTCACACCAAATGGTTAGCGCCGCGCCGACCGATGTGTTTCCGAAGGGGCCATATAAAGCGACGTTGATTGCCGAACAAATTCTGTACCCGAGTTTGCTTGGCGTGACCGCAGGTCTGCCGGTCGCCGATGTCTCGGGCGTGTTGCTCGCCGACGGCAAACTTCGCGCCTATGTCTTTGCGCAAAATAAAGGCATCGAAATCTGGGATTCATCAGACGGCATTTCTTTCACTCGCGCTGGCAACGCGTTCGGCGGCGACAGCAACGGCTACGGCATGCCACGAGTGATCAAACTTACCGACGGTCGCTACCGCATGTACAACCTGTCGAGTGGAGGCATCTCGTGTTCGATCTCTAGTGACGGCCTCAATTTCACACTCGAAAACGTCGCATGCATCGGTCGCACAGCATTCGGCATCACGGGCAACATGACGGCCCCTGGCATCATCAAGCTCGCTAGCGGTGGCTACCGCGCATATTTCTCGACTGTCCCGATACTCGGAAGTGCGTCTGTCGCACAAAAGTCTTACAGTGCCACATCGCCCGACGGCTTAACCTGGACGCCCGATTCAGGCGTTCGCATCGGCACTGGCTCGAGCCTTGATCAAAGTGCCGAACACCCAACCGTAATCAACCACAGTGACGGTTCGGTGACGATATTTTATTTCGACAACATCGCCCACGGTCTCTATTACGCGTCGAGCAAAGATGGATTGACATTTTCAAACCCGACGGCGTTAGATCTCTCGTCGCTTTCGCCGCGTTTTAGAACTGCATCCGGCAACGACCCAGATATTTTCTTGGATAAAAACGGTGACATGATTCTCTGGGCAGGCGAGTTCAGTCCTTCAATCGGTGGTTATATCTTGGCGGTGAAACTTACACAAGCATCTGCGGGTAGTTCATCGACAACTGCGACGACAATAGCGACATCGGGCTCAGGTGCGAGCAACGCAAAAACAACTATTAGTTGTGTCAAAGGCAAAACTGTTAAAAAAGTTACGGGCACTAACCCAAAGTGCCCCGCCGGCTACAAAAAGAAGTAGCGCACCCCGCCGTCGCAGTCACAGGCGACTAATTTGTCGTCACGACACCTGACCATCGCGCGACTTCGGCTGCGATATCAAGTGAGGCAACAATAGCGTTGGTCGCATATATGCCCCAATGCGATTCGGGCACCATCCACATAATTTCAAACTCAATGCCGTCGGGGTCGTGCCCATAGAGACTCTTCGAAACACCATGGTCACTTTCGCCCTTGAGTGCGCGCGCAGTTGCCAACTTTGTTTGAATGGCGGCAAGTTCGTCGATCGTGTCGACCTGCCAGGCAAGGTGATACAAACCGGTACCTTGTGACTTGCTCGTTGCACCGATGCTGAAGAGCCCGAGGTCGTGATGGTTTGTTGAGCCGCCTGCTCGAATAAACACCGCACTACCGCCAGCAGCTTCTTGCACGACTGAAAAACCAAGTACGTCTCGATAGAACGCGGCACTCTGTTGCGCGTCAGTCACATATAGAACTGCATGATTTAATCCACGAATACCTGACACGACTCAAAGTGTAGATATCTCGTGCGTGCATTGCGCAGCGCCTGAAAGTTTCAATCACCGATAAGAATTGCCCTGGGGTAGTCGTTGCAATGATTCAATTTGACTCCTATGAAGATGTTCTAAAGAACAATGATCTTGAGGTGCCGAAGAAGGGCAGTGACGACTGGCCCGAGAATCTAGAGATCAAGTTCGCCGACCTCAATGTGGTGCGTGAAATTTCAGTCGGCTAAGGTTCGGGAAGGCAGTATCACAACAAAATAATTGGGGGATAAGCACATGAAATACGAATTTTCATACGGTGATCCGATTAGCGAAGAAGATGCTCTTGCCAAACTCAAAGAGATGGGATTACACGCATTCGCCTTTGACGAGGATACTGAAACCGATGAGCCTCTTCACTGGCACGAGTTCGAAGGTGCTGCATGGATCATTTCGGGCTCAGGCTCATTCGCCGATGAAACAGGTGCAGTCACCCACGTGAAGGCTGGTTATCATTCTCGTTTTCCCGCGGGATGGTTGCATCGTAACCTCGCAGGAACAAAAGTTCGAGTAGCTTTCGGGACAAATATTCCATTCAAACAATGGACTCATCCGATAAATAAAGAGCCAAGTATTCGTCCTGCCGAATTGGTTAGTTAACCGAGATATTTGTAAGGGCAAGAAAAAAAGATAACTACTTGCTCTAAGAGCGTGTCACATAGGTGAAGTAACATCCGTGTGATGAGTCTTCAAGTTGAGTATGTCAGTCGGCTAACTGACGTGCTTCAACCTGTCGTTGATTATCTTCGCCAGCCTGTTGATCTGTTCGCAAAACAGCACATTGTTGTGCCAACCGCCGGCGTAAAGGCATGGCTGATGTCAGAAGTTGCCAAGCAACTTGGCACGAGCGGCATCGGCAAGACAGATGGCATTATCGCCAACGTCGAAATCGACTTTCCTGGTTCGTTAACCAAGTTTCTCAAACCAAATGTTTCTGATGAGAACGACCAGTGGCTTATAGAAAACCTGATGTTTCATGTGCTCGATGTAATTTCGACAGACGCACAATATGAAGATTTAATCAAGCGGTCAGGCGGTCAGTTGATTGCTGCGCGCGCAATCGCCGATCGATTCGATCGATACCACGTTCGTCGCCCTGCAATGATTCGCCTGTGGGAGCAGGGCAAGCCCGCGGTCAGCCCAACCGCGCACAACCCGAACGCCAAGCAACTTAACGTCACCGATTTGTGGCAATTCGAATTATGGAGTGCAGTTCGAAAACGCATTGGCCAACCGAGCCCGGCCGCGCGAAAGCCAGAGTTGTCTGCGAAAACTCCGGAACAGATTTTGGTAGTTGGGTTTCAGTCGTTGAGCCCTGGGCAAATTGATGCACTGTTGCAACTCAAGGAGCATGTTGAGATTCGAGTTGTGTTGGTTCACCCGTCGCCGGCGATTTCGAAAAAGTGGGCGGTGGCGGCGAGCTCGACAGCAGGTGCGAGCGCGACAGCAGGTGCTAGCGCGACGATTGGCCTGATCCCCGAACGCAACCCATCACCAGTAATGCCAACCGACATTGACCCACTCGTTAATTCGTGGTTGATGGGTTCGCAAGAATTAGAAACCTTGCTCGCATCGCAAGATATTAAGTCGACTCATGCGCAATATGTTGGCGCGAATTCGCAAACCGCACAAACATTGCTCGGCCGAATTCAAAACACAGTCAGCCAACAATTGCAGCCGACCAAAACTGCAGTCGACCCAGCAGATCATTCGCTGATTATTCATCGTTGTCATAACTTGGGACGACAAATTGAAGTGCTGCACGATGCACTGTTGCACGCTTTCAATGATCTCAAAGATCTTCAACCTCACGAGATCGTGGTGTTGTGCCCGAATATTGCGACCGCGGCGCCATATCTAGAAGCGGCGTTCGCGCGCACGGTGCAGGTCGACGGGGGTGCGGGCAAGACTGAGATCGTGAGCGCGGGTGGCACTCAACGCGGTGTGAAGATTCCGCTTGTTGTCGCAGACCGAGGCATTCGTCAAATAAGCGAAGGTTCAGCATTGCTTGCGAGCCTGATTGATCTAGTGCAATCGCGTTGTTCAATTGAGGGGGTTTTATCGGTTGCGACCTCTCCACTAGTTCTCGAAAATCTTGGTGTCAGTTCTGAAGGTGTAGAGCATTGGTATCGCTATGTCGAAAATGCAAACGTCAGGTGGGGCTTGACTGTTGAGCATCGAAAACTCAACGGATTAAATGCACCCGAACTAAGCGCGCACACGTGGCGTGCCGGGCTCGAGCAAATGCTGCTTGGCGCACTAGTTGCCGACGGCACGCAAACTTTCGATTCGCTCGCGGTTGACGCGCTTGATGATGTCGATCTCTCAGACATTGACGAGATCTCTGCGCTTATTCGTGTTTTCGATGCGGTGTTGCAACTTTCTGATCTTGCAACTCAACGACACACAGTCGAACAGTGGTGTGATGCGATTGAAACCGCAATCGTTAGTTTGTGCGGTGAAACTTGCGATGATCTTGCGATGCCACTCAAGCAACTCAGTTCGTTGCGTGCATCAGCGGCAGGCAACACAGTTGAAGTTGATTACAGCGATGTTGCCACACAACTAAACCAGATGCTTAATGAGGTGCCGGGTCGTCAGCCGTTGCGCACCGGTGCAATTACTGCGACTTCGATGATCCCATTACGA
>WLFB01000129.1 GCA_009703975.1 Actinomycetota bacterium
ACTAGAGGCGGGCAAAAAGTATTTGTGTCTGCATTGATTGCCCGAGTGATCGCACCTAGTTCAAGCATTCTGTCGCGAATTTTGATGTTGTTTTGTGTTGAGTGCAAACCTGCAGCCCACACTGCGCCGTCGCCTCGAGCACTTTCGATGACACCATCTCGCACCAATGCGTTCAGTGCGTCACCAATGCGCTTACCAATATGAGTTGCACGGTCGACGAGATTCTCACGCTCAATAATTTCGAGGTTGGTTATCGCCGCCGCACAAGCCGAAGCATGACCCGAATATGTGTAGCCAGTTCTTAAAATAAAATCTGCATCAGCCTCTAAAGATTTGCGCACGGCCTTGCCCACAAATACTCCACCAAGTGGCTGATAGCCAGATGTAACCGCTTTGGCAAAGCACAATAGATCTGGGTTGACATTGTAAAAGTTTGCACCAAACCAAGTGCCCAGTCTTGCGAAGCCAGTGATTACTTCGTCAAAAATCAAAAACGCGCCGTGTTGATCGCAAAGTTTTCGCAAGCCTTCTAGATATCCAGGCGTCGGCGGGTAGACGCCACCGGCGCCTTGCAACGGTTCGGCAAGCACTGCAGCAATTGTGTTACCACGTTGCGACATCAAAACTGACATTGCCTCAAGATCATCGCTCGCAACTTGCTCGACATCTGGCACAAGCGGGCCGTAGCCAATTTTGTTTAACGGCAAACCTTGCGCACTAGTGCCACCGTAATTTGTGCCGTGATAGCCACGCATTCGCGAAATAATTACCGTGCGCTCGGGGTGTCCGGATTGAACATGGGCGAGTCGAGCCAACTTCATCGCTGAGTCGACAGCTTCTGAACCACTGCCACAGAAAAATACGCGAGCATCTGGCATCGGGCAAAGTGCTACAAGTTTTTCCGCCAACACTTCGACTGGTTCATTTGTGAACGGATCAAAAGTCGAATACGCCTCGAGTGTCGAGATTTGTTTGGCGACCGCATCGCCGATTTCTTTTCGCCCATGACCGACGGCGCAATACCAAAGACTCGCCATGCCATCGACGAGTTCATTGCCTTTGTCGTCCCAAACGAGTGCGCCCTGGCCGCGCACAAGTTTGATGAAATTTTCTTTTGTGGGTTTGGCGAAAGGGTGAAGAAATGCATTCTGTGAGGTCGAGGCACTAGTCATAAGCGTTTACTTTAGTTCACTCAGCCCTAATAGGCTTATGGGCGTATGAAGGGGCTCATTCTTTCCGGTGGCGCTGGCACGCGTTTGCGACCGATAACACATACAAGCGCCAAACAACTTGTGCCAATCGCCAACAAGCCAATTTTGTTTTATGGGATTGAAGCGATGGCACGCGCCGGCATTCGCGAGATTGGCATCATCGTTGGTTCAACTCGCGAAGAAATCAAAACTGCAGTAGGTGACGGCAGCCAGTTCGGCGTGAAAGTTACGTACATTCCGCAAGAAGAACCACTTGGTTTGGCGCACTGTGTCTTGATTGCTGACAAGTTTCTCGGTGATGATGACTTCATTATGTATCTCGGTGACAACATGCTTGAGCAAGGTCTCGAAGAATTCGTAACCGAGTTCGAAACTGCTCGGGCAAGTAGCGATAAAGATAAGCCAGCCGCGCAAATTTTGCTATGCCATGTTGAAGATCCTCGCCAATTTGGTGTTGCTGAGGTTGACAAAAACGGTCATGTTGTGCGGTTAGTAGAAAAACCAAAAGATCCACCATCAGATCTTGCGCTCGTCGGCGTTTACTTGTTTGACAAAACGATTAATAAAGCAGTTCGTTCAATTAAGCCTTCTCCGCGTGGCGAACTAGAAATAACCGATGCGATTCAGTGGCTAGTTGACAACAAGTTTTCGGTGCGACATAAAGTTTTGCAAGGTTGGTGGATAGACACCGGTAAAAAAGACCCGCTACTTGAGTGCAATCGATTGGTACTTGACGCGATGAAAACTAAATTAGAAGGCACAGTCGATGCAGTGTCAGAGATTCAAGGTCGCGTAACCATCGAAGCAGGCGCGAAAGTGACAAACTCGAGAATTCGTGGCCCAGTAGTTATTGGTGCAGGCGCGGTAATCGAAGACTCTTATATTGGTCCGTATACATCGCTTGGCAAAAATTGCCGTGTGGTTAAATCTGAGATGGATCACTCAGTTGTGCTTGACGGGAGTTCGATAGTAGGCGTCTCGCGGCTCACAGATTCTCTCATTGGTAAAGATGTTGAAGTAATTCGAAGTACTCAACAACCACGTGCATTGAGACTGATGCTCGGTGATGACTCGAAAGTAGAGCTCGAATAATGGCAACGATTACAGAATCAACACTCATCAAAGGTGTGCAAATAGTTGAGCCTCAGGCCTTTGGCGACTCACGCGGAACATTCATCGAAACTTATCGTCGTGAATGGTTTCCACTTGGTCGCGAAATGTTGCAAGGCAATCGTGGCGATCGTCAGGCGGGTTGCATCGTTGGCTTGCATTATCACTTGCATCAAGCCGATTATTGGTATGTACCAATCGGCAGTTGTCGAGTGGTGCTGCACGATTTACGAGTTGGCTCACCGACAGATGGTGCGACTCAAGTAATTGATATCGGTGCACGCGCTGACGGCACACACGACCACCGTGGTATTTTTATTCCGCCTGGTGTCGCACATGGTTTTGCGTCGCTCACCAACATGGCGATCACTTATCTTGTAGACAGTTATTACAACCCGAAAGATGAACTGGGTTTGGCATATAACGACAAATCAGTAAAAGCTGATTGGGGTATCGCGTCGCCAATTCTGTCTGATCGCGATGCAGCCAACCCAACAAGAGATGCAATTGATTCGCAGGTACGACCTTTTTGGCCAATGCGGACATAAATTAATCTATGAAAATTTTTGTAACAGGCGGCGCTGGTTTTATCGGTTCGAACTACGTTCGATGGGTTTTTGCCAACACCGATCACGAAGTAACGGTTTATGACTCGTTGACATACGCGGGTAACTTATCGACGCTTAAAGATGTTGATGACAGCCCAAGATTCAAATTCGTCAAAGGCAACATTTGTCAACCCGGTGATGTTGAAGCGGCGATGGCTGGTCATGATGCTGTTGTTCACTTCGCCGCCGAGAGCCACGTTGACAGGTCTATTGCTGGCAGCGAAGACTTTATTTTGACCAACTGTTTCGGCACAAATGTCGTGATTGATGCGGCACGCAGATTAAACATTTCACGCGTTTTACATATTGGTACCGACGAGGTTTATGGGTCTGTCGAGACGGGCTCATCTCGCGAGAGTGATCCGCTTGAGCCGCGCAGTCCGTATTCGGCCTCAAAGGCAGGCTCTGATTTGATCGCTTTGTCGTATTTTTCGACGCACGGTACGCCAGTTGTGGTGACTCGTTGTACAAATAATTTTGGCCCATTTCAATATCCAGAAAAAGCGATTCCATTGTTCACGACAAATCTGCTTGACGACAAACAGATACCTCTCTATGGTGACGGTCTTAACGAACGCGATTGGATTTATGTTGATGATCATTGTTCAGGTGTTCATCTCGCTCTTGAACACGGCACTGCCGGCGAGATCTACAACATTGGCGCTGGCAACGAAACCGCAAACAGAGTTCTCGTCAACAAACTCTTAGCTCTGCTAGGTAAAGACGAATCAAGTGTGCAATATGTTGCTGACCGACTTGGTCATGATCGTCGCTATTCAGTTGATATCTCGAAGATAACGAAACTGGGTTGGAAGCGAACGCGATCTCTTGATGAAGCACTTGAGGCCACAGTTAATTGGTATCGCAATAATCGCTGGTGGTGGGAGCCCCTGAAAGCCAAGAAATAGTGAAACTGTTAATCACTGGCGCATCAGGTCAACTAGGTACAGATTTAGTTTTATCGGCTCGTAATTCTGGTCACAAAGTAATTGCAGCCAGCCACAACGACCTAGATATCACTGATAAATCGCTGGTAGGTCGCGTAGTTGGCGAAGCAAATGTTGATGCGATTATTCATTCAGCAGCGTGGACAGCAGTTGACGCCTGTGAATCAGACCCACAAAAAGCAATGGCGGTGAATCGCGACGGCACTGCAAATATTGTTTCTGCGGCCCGCGAGTCTGGCGCGCGTGTCATATACATATCCACTGATTATGTTTTTGACGGCCCGCAGTCGACACCATATATAGAGAGTGATTTGCCTAACCCACAATCTGTGTACGGGGTGAGCAAACTCGCAGGCGAGCAACAATTAGATCTAACGACTGACCAAATAGTTCGAATCTCGTGGGTCTGTGGCGAACACGGCGCAAATATGGTTAAAACTATTTTGCGATTAGCGGCATCTAACCCGACGTTGACATTTGTTGATGATCAAATTGGTTCACCGACGTTTACGAGCGACGCGGCACCAGCGATTGTTGAGTTGGCAACTAGTGGCGGTGCAGGTATTTGGCATTTAACAAATCAAGGTTCGACGAGTTGGTTTGGTTTTGCGCGCGATGTCTTAACTTGTGCTGGTCTTGATGCGAATCGGGTGATTGCTACGACAACAGAGTTGCTTCAACCTGCAAGGCCAGCCAAACGCCCATCGAATTCTGTGCTCGATAATGCGCGAATGCGTCAGGCAAACCTAAAGATGCTTGATGACTATCACATACCTTTACAACGACTCGTAGATGCTCTGACGAGTTAA
>WLFB01000013.1 GCA_009703975.1 Actinomycetota bacterium
ATGGACAGAACTTGAAACAAAGTCGACAACCATGACACAAGTCGTAAACTCGTGTTAATTCTTCGCGGGTGTCCGCCTCGTCAAGATATTTTGCGTGCAGTGGATCGTAAATTATTGTCATCTTTATCTGTCTCTCAAAATCTGGGGATTAAAAACTTCGTTGATGGTGCCGCCCGCAAAAACGAACGACACCATCAACAATTAATTAACTAGCGATTTAGCCGAGGGCTTTGAGACCTTCAGCAAAACGACCTGCGTGGCTCTTCTCTGCGCGAGCAAGAGTTTCAAACCAGTCAGCGATTTCTGTGAATCCTTCTTCACGAGCAGTCTTGGAAAAACCTGGGTACATCTGTGTGTACTCGTAAGTTTCGCCTGCGACTGATGCTTTGAAGTTGTCTGCAGTGTCACCGATTGGCTCACCAGATGCTGGGTCGCCAACTTCTGCAAGGTAATCCAAGTGACCGTGTGCATGTCCGGTTTCGCCTTCGGCGACTGAACGGAACAATGACGCTGCATCTGGATATCCCTCTATGTCTGCCTTCTGTGCGAACCACAAGTAGCGTCGATTCGCTTGGCTCTCGCCAGCAAACGCTTCCTTGAGATTCTCATGTGTCTTGGTGCCATTTAGCTTGGCCATGATGATTCTCCTTTGTTTATATTTGATAGTTGATGATTAATTACTGCTTGCTTGTTTAACTTGCCTTATTTTTTTCGCCTGGATACCAGGAGATCTTTTACTGTGTTGAGATACTTGCTCGCCGTGATTTGGACGATTACACCGATCACAACGACCATGAAACACGACGCCAATTTCTTCAACAGCGAAACCCTCAGCACTACCAGCGCGCAATTTTGGTGCAGAAGTAATGTCCACATCATGAATCGCACCACACGAACCACAAACAAAATGTTGATGCTCACCCATATTCGGATCAAATCTCATCGCACCGTTGCCTAGATCGACGAGTTGCAGTTCTCCCATATCGGCGAGTTCTCCGAGAGTTTGATAGATAGTTCTTAGCGAGATACCAGGCATTTGCTTGCTGGCAATCTCAAACAGTGATTCGGCAGTTGGATGACTGTCATTGTCATGCAACAAACCAAACAAAAGCTGGCGCTGCGGAGTGAGCTTCAATTGCTTCTCACGAAACACTTGAGCAAGTTCAGTTGGCGAACGCATGCGGAAAAGAATAACTAGTCTGGCTCTAATTTGCAAGTCATGCTAACTAACAATTGATGTGACTTATGGCAAATTCAGTTTGCCAATACTTGTTGGGCTTAGAGCGATAACTCGTCTTGCCTTAGGCTGTGGCAATGCCTCGACCGATTAGCGGACCTCAAAATCGCATTGAAACTATTGCAAAATTAAAAGCGCAGGCTTTTGACATTGTTGTTATTGGCGGTGGCGTAACTGGTCTCGGTGTTGCTTTAGACGCAGCATCTCGCGGGTTGACTGTGGCTTTGGTTGAGCGCGAAGATCTCGCGTCTGGCACCTCTTCGAAGAGCAGTAAATTAATCCACGGTGGACTTCGTTATCTTCAGCAAGGCGAAGTTCGACTTGTTTATGAAGCGCTTCACGAACGCCAACGACTAAAGCGCAATGCCCCACACCTGGTGCAAACTTTGCCGTTCATGATTCCAATTCTTAAACGAGATGGTGTTGTCTCAAAAAAGATTGCCCGCGCGCTTGGCTCGGCAATGTGGATGTATGACCTGACTGGTGGTTGGCGAATTGGAAAGTTTCATCGTCGACTCAAGGCCGATAAAGCATTTTCGCATTTACCGACGATGCAGCGAGAGCGACTCGGGTCGGCCTATGTGTATTACGACGCGATGGCCGACGATGCGCGTATTTGTGTCTCACTTGCGCGAACTGCAATCAGCCATGGCGCAGTTATTTCGAACTACACGGCCGTCGATAAAATCTTGCACGACAAAAATGGCGTCGCGCAGGGCGTTCAAGTCACAACATCTGATGCAGAAACTTTTGAAGTTCAAGCGCGATTAGTTATCAACGCCGCTGGCGTCTGGTCAGATGAAGTTTTGACTACCGATCTTGGCTATGACCCAGACAGCATTCGGCCAGCAAAAGGCGTTCATCTAACTGTGCCGTGGAAAAAAGTTCGCAACGACATAGCTGTTGTCATTCCGGTTCCAGGTGACAAGCGCAGTTTGTTTCTCGTGCCGTGGATCTCTAATTTTGACGGCACTTACCAGTACACATATATAGGTACTACCGATACTGATTATCAAGGTTCAATTGATGACCCTCAGTGCACCAGCACAGACATCGACTATGTACTTAAAGCGCTAAATGCCGCCGTGACAACTGATGTCACTCGCGACGACATCACTGCTGTGTGGTCGGGGCTTAGACCACTCGTCAAAAGTGTGAGTGGTGAAAAAATGAGTTCTCGCACAGCCGATCTTTCGCGACGACACAAAGTCGCAACAACTAAATCTGGAATGATCACAGTGACAGGCGGAAAGCTCACGACATATCGCAAAATGGCCGAAGATGCCGTAGACCAAGCAGTTTTATCGCTCGACAAAAAAGCACGCTGCCGAACCAAGGGCTTACCATTCGTCGGAGCCAGTTCGAAAAGCGTTAAAAATAAAGATGCTCGCGATCAGCACCTTTTCTCACGCTTTGGTAGCGAAACACCAATAATCACAGATTTGATCGAGCAAGACGCAAGCCTTGGCGAGCAATTGATTCCGGGTCTGCCCTACTTGCGTGCTGAGGCTATTTTTGCCGTAACACACGAGATGGCAAACACCCTTGACGATATTCTTTCGCGTCGAACCAGAAGCCGAATAATTAATCGACGCGCAACTGTAGCTAATGCGCGAAATGTTGCCGAATTAGTTGCACCGTTGCTCGGTTGGTCAGAGCAAGAGATAAACAACGAAGTTCTGGCATTCGCCAACTCTTGCTCACTTGAGGATGAAGCCTCAGTAACTGTTTAAGGAGAATTAATGACGACAACGCGCCCAACTCCACCGATTGAGTTCTCAGCAGACATCAGTCAAATCACCGATCGTTTTCAGACAACAATTCAACCGCTATCAGAATCGTTTCTCGCCGATTTAAATAAAATATGTCAAAGCTCAATCGACCTTGCCGATCGTGTTGAGCACTCACGTGACTGGTGGCCGCTGGCAATGCACTGGTCGCTTAACGCGCAGACCGCTCGACGAGCAGACGTAATCTGTCGACCAACAACAACGAAACATATCAGTGACGTCGTCAAGTTGTGCTCAAATAATTCAGTACCGATAACTGTGTCGGGCGGACGCTCGGGAGTATGCGGCGCGGCTATTCCATTATTTGGTGGCGTTGTTATTGACATGACATCGCTCGCTGGCGTCATCAGCGTCGATGAAATTTCGGGTCTTGTCGAAGTGCTTCCTGGCACCTTCGGCCCGGATCTCGAGAATAATCTGCGAGAAAAACACGGTCTATCTGTTGGCCATTTTCCTCAATCATTTGATATCTCAACTGTCGGTGGATGGATTGGTTCTCGCGGCGCGGGACAGTTCTCAACGCGATACGGAAAAATCGACGACATGGTTGCTGGCCTCGAAGTTGTACTCGCCGACGGCTCGGTGATTCTCACAGGTACCGAACCAGCAGGTGCGGCTGGCCCAAGTCTCACGTCATTATTCGTCGGCAGCGAAGGTGCATTTGGGATTATTAGCAAAGTTTGGTTGCGCGCGCATCCGATCGCCCCAGCCGAACGACGTGCGGCCTATATGTTCGGCTCATTCGCTGATGCAGTTGAGGCGATGCGACTAGCAATTCGCTCGGGAGCAACTCCAGCCGTATTGCGACTTTATGACGAACGCGAGAGCAAGCGTGCTCACGGTGGAGACGGAACTCAGTGCGCGCTATTAGTTCTTGACGAAGGCGAAAATATATTGATAGACGCGATGATGAAAGTTGTCGATAATGCGTGCATTGCGAATAACGCACAGTCAGCTGATGTGGCGCTTGTTGAACATTGGATGAACCATCGCAACGACACAAGCGGGCTGCAAGCTTTATCTAAAAAAGGATTCGTAATCGACACGATGGAAGTTGCAGTTTGCTGGTCAAAAGTAAATCAAGTCGCTGAGACTGTAAAGAAATCAATCATGACTGTGACTGGTGCGAGAAGTGCAAGTTGCCATATTTCACACAGTTACATCGATGGTGCGTGTATTTATTTTACTTTTGTAGCCGAGCCAACGTCCAGCACCCTTGAAGCGATCGAAATTTCTTACGAAGCTATTTGGAATGCAGCACAGAACTCAGCACTTGATGCTGGCGCAAATCTTTCGCACCACCATGGTGTCGGCATCAACCGCGCAAAATTTATCAAGCGCGCTCTTGGGCCAGCACACGATGTATTAGCAGCGATTAAACACGCGCTTGACCCAAAAGATATTTTGAATCCGGGCAAATTAGGTTTCGCTTCAAGTCGCGGCGAAGTCAAAACAAAGAGATAGTGCCGTGAGCATTCTGGTTGTCGATGTCGGCACTAGTGGTTTACGTGCCGCAGTCGTACGCCAAGATGGCTCAGTACATTTTTTGAATTACGAATCGTGCCGACCAGATACCCCCAGCTCTGGACTTGTTGAATTTGATCCGCAAAAAATGGCCGATGCTGTTTTACGGGTATGCAATGCGACGATCGCACAATCCAAAAACTCAGACACAATAGATGCAGTTGGCATAACCAACCAGCGTGCATCGACAGTGATGTGGAGTAAATCAACCGGCAAACCACTTGGCCCCGCACTTGGCTGGCAAGACTTGCGAACAGTTTTCGATTGCATCACTGCCGCTTCTGAACACTCAATCAAACTTGCACCAAATCAGACCGCCACAAAAGCGGCATGGATGATTCAAAACTATGTCGTGGCGAAAAATCTCGATTTCAGCGACGTTCGAATTGGCACGGTTGATTCGTGGATCGCATCGGTACTTTCTAACAACGAACTGCACGTGACTGACTCAACTAACGCAGGGGCCACAGGTTTATGCACACTTGATGCTTCGTCATGGTCTGAGCGAATATGCGATTTACTAAAAGTTGATGTTCTAATGCTTCCAAAAATTGTCAAGTCAACCGGGGTGATAGGCAACGCAACTGCTTTGCCTGGTTCACCACCAATCGCATCATTAATTGGTGATCAACAATCATCATTAATCGGTCAAGGATGCATAAATAGTGGTGCGACAAAAATAACTTTTGGTACTGGCGGGATGCTCGATGTATTCACCGGTACAACCAGCCCAACAAAAATGCAACGCTCAGAAAACGGTAGTTATCCACTCGTGGCTTACAGCGACGAGCAAACAACTTTTTGGGCGGCTGAGGCGATAATGCTTTCTGCAGGCACGAACATCGAATGGCTTCGTGATGATTTACAAATTATTTCGACAAGTCAAGAAAGTCATGAGATTGCTATGCAAGTTAGTGATTCGGGCGGCGTAGTTTTTGTGCCTGCACTTTTTGGACTTGGCACACCACATTGGGATTACGGCGCACGCGGAACTTTGCTCGGTTTAACTCGTGGCACTACTCGAGCCCATATCGTTCGAGCAGTTCTAGAGGGCATCGCACATCGTGGAGCCGACATGCTCGAGGCAGTGATTGCTGACACCAAACTTTCGGTGTCTTCGCTACGAGTAGACGGCGGTATGAGTCAGAATTTAACTTTTATGCAGTCTTTAGCCAATACGACTGGCTTGAATATCGAAATCTCGCCTGTTGCCGAAGCCACCACTCTTGGCGCAGCGTTTTTGGCAGGCGTCGCAGTGGGCACTTGGCCCTCGATTAGCCAAGCCACGAGCACCACCAAACCCGCAAAAGTAGTTACTCCGACACTAAAACTTGATCGTGCACAATGGCACGAGGCAATCACTCGCTCGCGTGGGTGGATTCCCTCATTATCGAGTCTTGACTTCTAAATTCGTCTAGATTTAAACGATGCTTTCACCATCTGATATAAAACTTCTCGCGTTCGCACAAACGCTCGAACTCACCACCCGCGACATTTACGCAGCTGTATTGACGCGCAAATCGCTGAGCGATGACGAAAGTGCATTGCTTGAACAATTTCACGCCCACCATGTGGCATATGAACAAACATTAAATGGTTTGTTATCAAAGAACGCTCTAAACAAACGTGACGAAGCAATTTACGAAAGTTTTAACGCAAAACTTTCTGAAGCACAAAACATTTGGGTAGCACTTCTAGAAATTGAAAACATAATGATTGCAAGCCATACAAAGGCTATTGAGACAATCGAATCTGCGAAAGTTGCCGCATTAGTTGCGTCGATAATTACAGTTGAGGCCCGACATGCAGCCATACTTGCCAGCCAGACGACAACAAATATCTCAATGGCGCTAGATAACAACACTTCAGCATTGGTTGCATCATGAGCACTTTCACTCGACGCGAACTTCTTAGAATGAGTGGCATCTCACTCGCATCCGGACTAGTACTTGCTGCATGCGGCAAGCAAGCTGGAGTTGTTGATGACAATGCAATCACAATTCTTGGCCAATCGCCGGTTACAACACCATTGGCTGACGCCGAAGTGACTGATGCAGTCTTGCTGCGTACTGCTGCATCACTCGAATACAACGCGATTGAAACATACACAACAGCCCTAGATCTAGGAGTTTTCACTGGCGATCTACGCAAAGTCGCTGAGATTGCAAAGCGTTTTTCTGCTGACCATAAAGATCACGCCGATGCAGTCAACTCACTTGCAGTGAAACTCGGAGCCAAAGAATTCCGTTGTAGCAATACTCGCATTTCAGAGTCGTACATTTTGCCAGCGCTGAAATTGATTACTGCAAATGATAATCCGAACCAAGCAATAGACATTGTGGCTCTTGCGCACGCTGTCGAAAATCTTGCGGCCCAAACGTACCAAGGCGTTGTAGCAATGCTCACCGATCCGATGTTGCGCGCAGATGCAATTCGCATCGGTCAACAAGAGGCCAGACACGCTGCGATACTCGCGCAGATTTTGAATCCTGGTCTAAAAAATGTTGGACCGACATCAGACACGAAGACTGGCAAGCCAAATATTGCCGCCGTTCCGACAGAATTCGGCTCGCTCGCAAACATTCAACTAGTAATCGGCAAACCAAAGCCTGATGGCACTCGAACTACGTTGCTTCTTGAAACTCCAAGTCTTAACTCGTTGGTTTACGACTTCGTCGCCTGCGAAGCTTAAATCTCGCGCCGTACACTTAAACCAACGGTGAGTCGGTCAGACGACCGCAGTGTTGTAATGCTTGCATTGCGACATTGAGGAAAGTCGGGACTTCGCAGGACAAAGTGCTGGTGAAAGCCAGATCGGGGTGACCTGATATTACGTGCAACAGAAAACAAACCGCCGATGGATGAATCTCGCAAGAGATTTATCACAGGTAAGGATGAAACGGTGCGGTAAGAGCGCACCAGCGCAGGTGGCAACAGTTGCGGCTTGGTACGTCACTTGAAGCAAGGCCATGCAGAGGGCATGAACTGTCCGTTTGCTTTCGAGCAACCCTCGGGTAGGCCGCATAGATGGATGGTCGTCAGGATTGACAGGAAACTGTTGAAACTACAAAATCCCGCTTATCGACCGACTCACTGTTACCCCAAAATTAGTTTTAATCAGTCCGTTGCAGTGATCCTGTTTTTAGAAAAGTCTGGCGACGGTGAGTGTCGAAAAGTGCGAAATATCTCCAGGCGACTATGCAAGCGATGATTCCGAACAGTTCGAGCGGCAGATTGACCAGCCCGCGTTCGATTGACGGCAGAGATTTATCTTCAACCGCAGTTCCAGCTAACGGCCACCAAAAGGTTTTCGTAGCAGTAAATGCGCCATCGTAAATTAGGTGCATAAACAATCCAATTGGTATTGCCAAAAGCCTTTGTCGAATTGGACGCCGACCAGCAGTTGCGATCATGATCGTAAACAACACGACGATGCTGGTCACAACACTGTGCATCACATTATCCATCATATTTTGTGAGGTACCAAAAGCCAGAAGCAGACCGTCAACCAAATCAGGTATTAACGCTGCAATCGCCAGAACTCGGTAATCAAATTTTGGGTCTCGAAAAACAAACCATACCGACCAAATAGACGTTGCAATAAACCAAAAAAACATCAGATTTTCAAACAGTCAGTTGACATCAATCAAACAACTAGATAGCAATCACAATTCGGACACTCTGGAATTACGTCTTCGGGGCATTTTTTGAGTGCAGACAATTCAACTGTTGATAGATCAAGATGGCACGACTGGCAAGTTGCTTTGTTTAAGTCGGCCACTGCTGGCGTAGTTCGCTTATTTTTTTTGAGATCATAAAGTTTTATAAGTTCTGGGGCGATCATCGCAGACACAGTAATGCGCTTCGCCTCGAGTTCGAGTTTCGATTGCTCACACTGCTCTATCGCCAAAGCTAAAGACCGTTTGGCCTGCTCGATAACTTCGTTCTGTTTGATTATCTGATTACTCAACTCAAGCTGCTGGCGATCAAATTGCTCAGCAACTTCTAGCAACGCCAATTCTTTATCGTCATTAGCGCTTCGCACAGCGGTAGCCATTGTGATTTCATGTTGTAATGCTTCCGCCTCACGCGGGGCAATAATTGTTTTAAGTTGCTGGGCATATTTGGCAATCGACGACTCGCATTTCTTATTATCGATTTCAAGCAATTCAATGTCATGTTGCGCTACTTTGAGTTGGGCCTTCACAGCAACCAACTCTTTGTTGAAACCATTCAACACAGTCGTTGCCGCAGTCAGGTTTGTCCGCTCTGAAAGTGTTGCTAAATGGTGTTTTAGCTGAAGCAACGCAGTGTCACAGCGTTGAAGCTCTAATAACTGTTTCAGTGATGCCACTACGGAGCACCATTTACAGTTTGCACATTATTTTGTAGTGGCTTTGTGCAATCAAAGAAATACAAACCTGGGCTGGTGCTTGGCACGGGCGAATACGGGTTTGAATCGGTCGGCGCAATTGTTGTATCTGGAGTAAGCACGCTGATCACCACAGTATTGGCAACTGTCGGCTCAACGCCTTCTGGCGCAACAGTTGTTGTTGTTAATCTGGCTTCTTTTTTGGTGAGAGCAACCGTATTAACAGGAATCGTGCCAGAAACAACTTGCGCTGGGCATTCAACACCTGGCAGATAAAGACGAAGTGGCTGTCGCGTTGGCGCAGGTGGCTTTGGAAAACCCAGTGTTTCAAGACCTTCATGAACATCATCCATATAAGACTTCCAAATCATCGCAGGAAACATTGAACCTTGCACTCCTCCGCGACCAGCAATAACCGAAGCAAACTCTGGGACATTGCGTGAAGTCATTTTTGTATATCCTTTCGGATCACCAACCCAAACTGCGGTTGAAAATTGCGGAGTAAAACCTACAAACCAAGCGTTGGTGTTGTTGTCTTGTGTTCCGGTCTTGCCTGCGGCCGGGCGACCATCAGCAAGCGGCGTTCTTCGTGCTGTACCAAACTCAATTACACCTCGCATGATGTCGGCTGCGTTATTGGCAACATCACTAGGCAAAGTTTGTTCCGCAACTGCTTCCTCGCTCTCAAACAAAATCGTGCCCTTCGCATCTTCAATTCTTTGAATCATGTACGGCTCACGATGCACCCCAGAATTAGCCAGAGTTTGAACACCCGATGCCATGTCCATTGCGCTGAGTTCGTTGGCGCCAGTCGCCAAACTTGCGTAAGGCTGAATCGTATAAGTCTCCTTGCTCAGCCACTCCGACGCGGCCATGCGATACATCGTGGCTACCACACGATCGAGACCAACTATCTGCGACAACTTGGCATAAGCGCAGTTGATTGAAAGCCAAGTCATCACCCTCAGTGGTGCAGTTGGCTGACTCACACCTTTAGTGATTTCAAACGGTTCGTCCAAATTTTCTGGATTAGGTAAAGTGCACGGCAAAGTTCCATCAATCAAATCTTCTGGTTGAACACCTGCTTGCAACGCTGCGGCCAGAATAAAAAACTTGATGCTTGAACCAGTTTGTCGTCGACGCAATGCCAAGTTAACTTCGCTTTGTCCGGCTTTGAAACCTGGGCCACCAACCATCGCGCGAATCGCACCAGTTTTTGAATCCAAAGAAACAAGCGAGGCTTGTATCCCAGCTTTATTGACTGGCAACTGGTTTTTAACTGCTTGCTCGGCGGCAGCTTGAGCATCCAAATTAAGCGTTGTATAAATCTTGAGACCACCTCTGAACAAGGCGTTATACCGTTGCTGATATGTCGCACCCAATACGTCGCTTCGGTTTAACAAATAATCCTTCGTAAATTCTGTGAAGTAGGTTCGCTCAAGATTTGAATTTTCGACCTTAGCCAACACTTCAGGAATCTCAGGTTTGTCACCGATTTTGGTTCTCTCATCTTGACTGAGCAGCCCAGTTGCGACAAGTCGATCAAGCACTTCTAAATACCGTGCGCGAGAACTATCAGGATGCGAGATCGGATCATAGGTTGAGGGCGCCTGAATTAGCCCCGCAAGAAATGCGCCATTGAGCAAAGTCAACTCACTGACACTTTTGCCAAAATATCTTTCGGACGCAGCCTGCAGACCATAAGTGTTGTTGCCGAGATAAATCGTGTTGAGATATCGCTCAAGTATTGTGCGTTTTGGAACTTGCTTTTCAAGCATCGTGGCATAGCGGGCCTGCAAAACTTTGTAACGACCATTGCGATCAAAGCCAGCAAGAAATTCGTTCTTGACAACTTGCATCGTGATCGTGCTCGCACCCTGCTTGGCACCAGATTGCGTATTCGACAAAATCGCCCGAGTAAACGAACGCAAATTGACACCTTTGTGACGGTTAAATTCATTGTCTTCAAGCGCCAAAATCGTTGCCACGACATCGACGGGAATCTTGTCGATATTCAGAATTTGGCTATTCTCCAATTGATATACGCCGATTTGCTTGCCGGTTTCGTCAAACACGTAACTTCGCTCGGCGAGGCCAGAGAACCCGGTTAATACCGGCGGCACCTGCGAATGAGAATTCAAGATCCCCCACACTCGCGGGGCCATCGCAGTAACAGTTGCCGCAATAAACATTGCACCTGCGATCATCACCGCCGCTAGGCGCGTCACAAACAGGCCTCGAGGGGTGCTTGTTGCGCGAAGAATCTTCTTCACCACACATCTAATCTACTTGCAATCGAAGTTCGCAGGTCTCCACGGCGACTTTGATTGAGCACTAAGAGTAACATTTTCGGATGACTTCTACGAAACCAATAATTCGTCCGTTTAGATTTGGCATTCAAGCGAGTAAAGCTGGTTCGCGAAAAGAATGGGTCGAACTGGCAAAATCGACGGAAGATAATGGCTTTAGTACTTTAACTATGCCAGATCACTTCACCGATCAACTCGCACCAGTTCCGGCGCTAATGAGTGCTGCCGATGCAACTTCGAAACTTCGAATCGGTGCGCTCGTTTGGGATAACGACTACAAACATCCAGTTGTACTTGCAAAAGAATTAGCGACGATGGATCTTCTGTCGGACGGCCGTCTTGAAATTGGGATTGGCGCAGGATGGATGGCGACTGACTACGAACAATCTGGCATGGTTTACGACAAGCCTGGCGTGCGCATCGATCGCTTTCTCGAAGGACTTGAGATAATCAAGCGCGCGATGACCGGTGAAAAGTTTTCATTTACGGGCGCACATTACAAAATCACAGATTACGTGTCTGCCCCGTTGCCAGTACAGCGTCCCTGCCCACCAATTTTGATTGGTGGCGGCGGACCGAGAGTTCTTAAACTCGCCGCACAACTTGCCGACATTGTCGGCATTAACCCATCAATGAAAGATG
>WLFB01000130.1 GCA_009703975.1 Actinomycetota bacterium
GAAGAAAATCTGCATTCTTGGGATATCGCAGCGGCAGAACTAATTGCAATCGAGGCCGGCGCGCGCAGTGGAAATTTTCATGGCGGCATTTCAAGCCCAGCCGAAATCATGATTGCATGCCCAAGAATTTTTGAAGCGTTAAGTGATTTGGTTTGCGAAAGAAATTAGATGCTGTTGAACCGGCAACAAATTATTTGTAACTTATAACACCATGAGCGTCGTAATCGCCATAGATGCAGGAACGACTGGTGTGCGGTCTCGTGCAGTTTTTTCAGATGGTTCTAAATCGGTTTCGTCATATCGCGAATTTACCCAACACTTTCCACAACCTGGGTGGGTCGAACACGATGCACAAGAAATTTGGCAGGCAGTACTAGCGACACTGCAGGACGTCACCCAGCAAATAACCCAAACAATCACCGCAATCGGAATCACGAATCAACGCGAAACAATCGTTGCATGGAACAAGCAAACAGGAAAGCCATACGGCAATGCAATAGTTTGGCAGGACCGACGAACAGCTGATCGATGTGTTGAACTCGCCGAGCATTTGCCGCTAGTGCGACAACAAACAGGCTTAGTGCTTGACCCATACTTCTCGGCAACAAAAATTGAATGGCTTTTAAATAATCGCGAAATTCGCCAAGATGACGATCTCTGCATCGGGACTATTGACTCTTGGCTGATTTGGAATCTGACTGGTTCAAAATCTTTTGTTACTGACTGCACTAATGCAAGCCGAACGATGTTGTTTGATATCGCTGAACTACGTTGGAGTGATCAGCTAACGAAATTATTTGGTGTACAACCGAAGTTTTTGCCAGAGGTTCGCGCATCAAGTGGCGAATTTGGTGTGACGATTCAACATGGCTCTGTGCCGGCAGGCATCTCGATTAGCGGTGTTGCCGGCGATCAGCACGCGGCATTATTCGGCCAAGCGTGTTTTGATACTGGCAGTACTAAAAATACTTACGGCACAGGCAGTTTCGTATTAATGAATGTCGGTACGACGTGCCCCAAACCAAAAGACGGCATGCTGACAACGATTGCATGGCAACTTGGTAGCGACCGACCAATCTATGCACTTGAAGGTGCAATATTTGTAACGGGCGCCGCAATTCAATGGCTTCGCGACGGCTTGAACATCATCGACAATGCCAGTGAAATTAATGCACTCGCACAGAGTGTCAGCGATTCAGGTGGCGTCGTAGTTGTCCCCGCTTTCACGGGTCTTGGTAGCCCGTGGTGGGACGCATACGCTCGGGGTGCAATTTTCGGCATCACCCGTGGAACCTCGCGTGCACATATCGCTCGAGCCACAATCGAATCGATCGTATTTCAAACTCGCGACGTCGTCGAAGCAATGTCTCAAGCAGCTGGAGTAGCAATTTCTGAATTAAAAGTTGACGGTGGTGCTTCAGTGGTTGACTTCATGTTGCAATTACAAGCCGATCATTTAGGCGTCAATGTGATGCGACCAAATGAATTAGAGACGACCGCAATGGGTGCGGCATATCTTGCAGGGTTAGCGAAAGGTGTTTGGCAATCTACGAAAGATATCTCAGATGCGTGGCAACTTGAAAAAACTTTTTCACCCGTCGCACAGCCAACTGGATATGAAGCTTGGCAGGTGGCTGTTAAGCGATCAATGAACTGGGCGAAATAGCGTGTTGAATTTTTAAAGCGCCGACAACAATGCTGCGCCGATTGCGCCAGCACTCTCACCAAGTTGTGCAACGCGCAACTCTGGGTGTTCACGGTTGTCAGGTGCGTAAAGCAATTTTTTGAACCAGTTCTTGATGTGCGGCATTACCGTGTCGGCTGCTTCAGCTAAACCGCCACCAATCACAATTACGTTTGGATCAGTGATGTTTGTCAAATTTACCAATCCAATTGCGACCCACTTACCGAACGTATCCAAATAACCCAAAGCCTGTTCATCGCCGGCGACCGCGCGTGCGATTACTTCTTCACCACGTTCGCCGCCAGCAATAGTTGCCAGCCCCGAACCTGATGCATAACGCTCCCAACATCCGCGTTGCCCGCACGGACACAAAATACCTTGCGACTCAACAATCATGTGTCCGATCTCGCCGGCAAAACCATGACTGCCCCGTTGCAACTTTGAACCAGAAACAAATCCACCACCGATTCCGGTACCTAAAGTAACCATCCACATATCAGTAGCGCCTCGACCAGCGCCATATTGCCACTCTGCGTGTGCCGCACAAGTTGCATCATTTTCAACATCAATTACGTGGCCAAGTTCTTTTTGCAAAAGTGTGCGCAGGTCAAGCTCAATTGCGCCAGTCAAGTTTGGTGATTCGCGAACAACACCAGTTGGAGTTATCAAACCTGGCACGCCGATACCGAGAGTTTTGTATTGACCGAGTTCGCGTGCAATTTCGGCGAGAGTTGAGACTAAGTGATCAGCATGCGGCGTCGGACGGCGAACGGAGTTGACGATTTCTCCGCCTTCGAAAAGAACTCCGAGGCACTTTGTTCCGCCGACATCGATGCCAGCAACAGCTGTCACGACTCGCAGCGAACCTTTAGTTCCTTTAAGGTATGCAATATTCGGCCTTCGGCACGACGTTTTATGAAACCCGGAATTGGAACTATCAACTCAATAGATAAAAGATATGTAACTTTTGTTGAATCCCCTGATGATTCAAATCGGTATTCGCCATCGATCGCGCGCTCAATATCGCCTTCAGCAAGATGCCACGAAATACTTTTTGGCGCTTGCGAATAGTCGTATTTGAGCGAGTAACTAGAGCTTCGCCCAAGTGCGGCAACTCGATAATCAACCAACACCGGTCGTGATTGCGCGTCACGCTCGCGAATATTCACTTCTTTGACATCGTGCGCCCATTCTGGATAAAGCTCAACGTCAGTCGCCACCGCGAAACAATGCTCGGGAGTCGCGGCAATGACTTCTGACTCGACTGCTGAATCTGGCACCCCCCTATTTAAACACAAACTAAAGCGCTTTCAACGCCCGACCCAGCGTCACCGCAAGTTTGTCGTAGTCAAACAGACTTTCGGCTCTCAACCGTGACGCATGACCCATCTTTTCACGCTCGTTTTTGTCGTCTAATAATCGTCTTATCCCCGCCACAACTTCGCCAACCCGATTTGGATTGTCGATGATTAATCCTGTCACCCCATCTTCAACCGCGTCGGCTGATCCACCACTACGACCAGCAATTTGTGGCACTCCACAGGCTGCGGCCTCGGCAAAAACAATGCCGAACCCTTCTTGCTCTAGACCACCCCATCGCGATCGACACAACATTGCGCAAATGTCAGCGCACCCGTAAAGGTTTGGTAAATCTGCGTCGCTCACCCGACCAAGCATCGTCACGGGAGCGCGCAACTCACGAATAATTCTGTCAAGTCGATTTCTATCGCGACCACCACCAGCAATCACGACTCGCAACTTTGGATAGTCATTGGCCAAGTGCGCCGCTGCACGAATCAAAACATCGAAACCTTTTCGCGGAACAAGCCGACTAACACCGACAATAAGCTGTGCATCATCGGCAATGCCAAATTGTTTTCGCGCATTCAATTTTTGCTGCTGTGATAATTCTCGAAATCGCGATACGTCAACACCTGGTGTAACGACAGTGATATTGAGGTCGCGCCCTGCACATCGTAGAGATTCTTGTGCTGGATATGTGCCCGACGCAATAATGCCTGACGCCTTGCGTAAAACATTGCCAAGCAGATATGAAGTCACTGGCAGTCGGCCAGGCACCGTCACTTCGGCTCCATGCACAACAACTACATAAGGCAGGTCTAGCCAAGGGCCAACAATGCCGAGAGGCACGGCGGGGTCAAGAACAATTAGCTCAGCACCGATCTGTTGTGCCATTTGGTTTATGCGTCGCGCCATCAGCGGGTGAGGCAAAAGAACTGGTTCGGCGATTCGCTTTATTAAAAAATTTTGTGCTTCGTCAAACTCTTGCGCACCGCGATATGGGCTCGTAAGCACCGCAAAGTTCTCAGGTGGTAAACGGCGCCACCACTCATAAAGAACGTTCTGGATTCCACCGACTTTTGGTGGAAAGTCGTTTGTTACCAATAAATGCTTCACTTGCTACAACCTTACGCTCGGCAATGAGTTGAGTTCATCTTGAACTATTGGGTCACTATCTTTGCTTGGTAACAGATAATTTAGACCTAAACGGGCTGTCGCCCAAACTGCATGTGCTCGTAAAATTGGTTCGCGATCAATTAGATAGCGCTTAAGAACTATTTGAGTGGCTTCGTCTGATGCATCGCCGATATTGCCAAGAATTATCAACGCATTACGCCGAATCCACTTTGGATCACGATCGGCGATGTACCACGCTTTGAAGTTCTCGAGCAAAGTTTCATCGTCAGAGTTCAATATCGTCATCACACTTACCCAAGCTTGAGTTTTGCCATGTGGCTTCTCAACAATTGCATGGCGAACTGTCGGCGGACAAACCTCTTGACAATCATCGCATCCGTAAATTCGGTCGCCAAGTGCAACTCGAAACGCAGGATCAAAAATTCCGGGCTTTTGCAATAACCATGCCAGACATTTTCGTGCGTCTACGACACCTGGTGCGATTATCGCTTGAGTTGGACACTTGTCAATACATCTTTGACATGAACCGCAACCGTC
>WLFB01000131.1 GCA_009703975.1 Actinomycetota bacterium
CCAAAGAACCACGCGTCAAACCAGTCGTCGCTCTCGCGGCCGATACGACACCCAAGCACATTTTCGTAGAAGTCTCTTGCCACCACCAGATCGTTGACTGGAAGCGATAAATGAAGAACAGGCGTATCAGTAATGTGAATACGATAATCGCGGTAATTCGGCGTAGCGAATCGAGTTTTGAGGTAACTACTAAATCGGCGTGAGAAATATGAGCCTGTCCAATCATTAGGCGTCGCGACCGCATACCATTTAACTCGTGGCATCATCTCATAACGACTACCGCATGGGCCGAAGCGACTGGCTCTTACTACTCATGCCCGGTCTCATTTGGGGTTCAAGTTTCTTTTTTATTGCAGAAGGCCTCGATGCATTTCATCCCGCACTCATTACGCCATTACGAGTGCTCTTTGGTTTTCTTGCGCTCGTCGCACTACCTCAATCGCGCAAACACATTCCGAGAAAAGATCTGCCATCCATCGCACTACTGGGTGTGTTCTGGATGGTGATTCCGCTCAGCCTTTTCCCTTTCGCAGAACAACATGTATCAAGCAGCGTCACAGGCATGTTGAATGGCGCAACGCCCTTATTTGTTGCAACAGTTACTTCATTGATGCACAAAAGTTTTCCGCATCGCAATCAACTTCTCGGTTTACTTGTCGGTTTTTGTGGAGTCTTGCTCATTGCGATACCAACAGCGAACAATAATTCTTCGAGTAAATTCGGTGTCGCGCTGATCATGTGCGCATTGTGTTGCTACGGCATTGCATTAAACCTTGCCGTACCGCTTCAAAAAAAGTATGGTGCACTTCCGGTCATTGTTCGCGCCCTAGCAGTTGCGCTCATTCTCACTGCGCCCTTTGGGATTGCTGCAATCCCAAACAGTTCGTTTGCGTGGCATTCACTTTTTGCCATGGTTGGTCTCGGCGTTGGCGGCACTGGTATTGCTTATGCACTCGCCACCACATTGGCTGGTCGAGTGGGCAGCACGCGTACGTCGGTTACCACCTACATCATTCCAGTAGTTGCGTTATTTCTCGGTGCCATAGTTCGCGATGAAATAGTTGCTGGGCTCTCACTTGTGGGGTGTGGCGTTGCATTAACCGGTGCATTTCTCACCAACCGCTCGCGCAAATAAAAATCAAATAGAGATAAAACGGGGGTACGCCACGTTTGAAGCCTCAATTTATTTTTCGGCGCTCCATTTTTGGAATGCCAGGTGTGGTGTCATTAATAGCCCAACTGATAATCACTTCTGGAGAAATTCGAAACCTTTGTGATCCATTGAACTTTTCGATGATCGCACCGCCGATGATTTTGATCCCACGCGGCGACCATGGATTTATAGATGCAAGATCATCAACAACAACTGAAACTCTTGGGTTGGATTGAATATTTTTATATCGAACTGTGTGGGTGATGTCGAATCCACCGGTGAGGATGTCGTTGTCATCGATTTCAAAAACGACAGGAGCAACATCTGGGCGACCGTTCACTGACGCAGATGCAAATCGCATCAAGGGCTGAGATTTGAGGTAATGCAATTCGGCAGATGTAAACACACTCATGAAGTTGCTCCTGGTTTGCCCGGTGCCGAAAGTGGAAAGACATCAATGTCCCACCAAATAGCCATTGGTAATGACAACACCGTGGCAGTCGCCTCTTCAAGAGTCGCCGCAAACGTTTCAATGAACACAGTTCCACGCGAAAGCGTTGCTAAATGAATTGCACCGATCTTTCCCGCTACTTGAAGCTCAGAAGCCTTCGCTTGCTCTTCGGCAATTACGGCATATACATCGCTCATTTCGGTTCCTTGCTTGAACTTGCAGACGACCATGTACTTTTCCATTATGAATCCAATCTCGTAGGGGTCACTACATGTAAGCACCTCAACCTAAGTTGAGGTCAAGCACTATCATCTATTTGGTTCAAAAATTATGTCAAAAAATTTAAAATCGAATGACCAAATCCCAATTGGCCAAGTTGCAGAGCGAAGCGGAATCCCCATCTCTGCTATCCATTTCTATGAACGTGAAGGAATGATCTCTAGTACAAGAAGTTCTGGGAACCACCGCCAGTTCTCACGAGATGTACTTCGCCGACTCGCGTTCATCCGTGCATCTCAAAGAGTTGGCATACCCCTGATGAATATCAAAGAAGCACTAAACGAACTGCCGCTGAAGCGAACTCCTAAAGAAGCGGACTGGGAGAAGGTGGGCAAACAGTGGCACAAAATTCTCTCCGCGCAAATCGAATACATGGAGCGCGTGCGCGATGATCTCCGCACATGTATTGGGTGTGGATGTCTTTCATTTCAACGATGTCAATTAGTGAATCAAAACGATGCCATGGCTAGTGAAGGTGCGGGTCCAAGACGCCTTCTACCTGGCACTCCGCGACCTGATCGCTCTTAGCGGAGATTAATACTTGATGTTGACTACTACTTCTAGTACTACTCCGTGGCTGACGCGCAATAAATCTTTTGGCGCGATCGCAAAAAGGTCGTTCAAAATTGAACAACGACACACCACGCTTGGTTTTTGAAACTCAAACTTACAATTAGAAGTTAGGTACTTCTGCACCTACATCCCAAAGATGATGAACCGGGTCATGCATGAGATATCTCGCTATTGAATCAACTGTGAATACTGAACCATCACTACGGATGCCCCGACGAGACCACTGTTCTTCTTTCACTGTGTCAAAGCGAGCTGCAAGTGAAATGCCTGCTTCACGAAGTTCACTGACGACGACTTTGGGGTTTTGTAAGTCGTACCTATCCTCAATAGCGGTTTTATCTTGATCCCAATTCTCGAATGAAGGATCTTCAGTTTCGAGCATTAATTTCAACCGCTCATCGAACTTTCGAAATACGTCGCGGATATGGCAACCATATTCAAGCGAGGACCACATATCGGGCCTCGTTCTGATTTGGACTTTAGTACCAGCGAGGACTGCCGCCCAACGATCGACCAAATCTCGAATCGTTGTGGCAGAAAGTCTCGAATTAAAGCTTGTTGCGTCAAACTCGCAATCAATACATTGGCGTTCAAGAACCCAAGTCCAGTTCTTTTCGTCGGGGACAATGTTGTCGCTCATACGTGACAATCTAGATGAATCAGTTGCGGTACTTTCGCTGATTTCATATAACTAAGGACGCTTGAGGTAGTTGACCGCTCCGCCGCTAGTTTTGGAAACTTATTCTTCGGATTGGTGGCGAAGTTCGTCGCGAAGTGACTCGAGGTACGGCAAAGTTCGCAGATCTTTGGGACGATTTGCTTTTGTCTTTGACTCAATCACATCATCAATCGAAGCAACCGCAATGATAAGTCCAGGCTCTAGTTGTGCGAAGACCGCATTCTCGTTCCATTGCTCGTAACCAATTAATGGTCCAGCAGGACTAAAAACAAGATCAACATCACCGAGGTCGGTCGTGAGATTCAACATGTTCGGCATGTTCTTGATGAATCCCGCATCAAGCGTCGTGTGAACTGGACCGTCACTAGTACGAATTGCCGCGTTCAGTCGATTTAGTGCACGCGCCAAACATTCAAGGTTTTTGTCATCTCGTGACGGGAGAAGATCGATGTCCTCTGTAGGCAATGAAGATCCGTGAACAATCGCAGCAAATCCACCGAGCACCACGTACCTGACACCTTCGTCGTTCATAATGCGACAAATGCCAACGGGATCAAAAGTCATCTAACGATAGGCCTGTCCACGATCTGCACACTTTCGCGAATCTTCCTAAATGTATTGGCGACGACAACCATGTGGCTCACACGTTCTTCAACACTCATTCGGAGTTGGCTGCGAATCTGACTAATGTCGACGCCGCGTGAGTCCTCGTTTGGGTTCTGCCAGCTGTCCATAGTTTGAGTGTACGCCTTAGGTTTTAGGTGCGATTGCAAAGTTGTCGTTCAATGTGCCGGCATACGCACATGCATTGCGGTACGGTGACGTGATGGCCAGATACGTAACAACAATTCCAAGTTCGCTGACCCCACAAGAGGCGTTTGCTTATATGGCAGACCTTCATAACTTTGCCAAGTGGGATAAGGGTGTTGTCAAGGTTGTACAAGTTGAGGGCTCTGGCGCAGGCCCTGGAACTATTTTTGATGTGACGGTAAAGGGTTTTAGGAATTCAACTTCAACATTGCGCTACACCACCACCGAATACGACGAGTTCTCAAACATCTTGGTGCGAGGCGTCAATACCTTTTTCACGTCCGTTGATCGCGTGACGATTATCAAGACAACTACGGGGTGTGCAGTAATTTATGATGCAACACTGACCGCAAATTGGATTATTGCTGGAATGAATCTTGTTCTTGGAAAAGTATTTAACAAAATTGGTGATACCGCCACAAGCGGCCTTCGCAAAGTACTCGCCTAACTAAGGGCAACCAAGACCATTTAAGTTCGCGCATTCACGACAGAGCCAGGCCGTTCCTTCAGATGTGCTCCAATGTGTAGCGAGTGGCGACCCACATGAGTAGCAAACATGCTCATTGAATTTCACATCGACGGTCAAACTGGTCCCACCAACCGCTCGTGGGGCACGTTGCCAATTCCAATAAAAGTTCGTATGTGCGACTACCTGCTCAGCGCTCACCGGGGGTTCAG
>WLFB01000132.1 GCA_009703975.1 Actinomycetota bacterium
CTTTGGTGCAAGAGATTTTTGTCCAAGAATAAAAGCTTGAAAAGGATGAAAAAGATTTTCAACGGCAAGTCGAGTTAAGAGCCGGTGTACGCGACCATTCGGTGTGCAAAGGTAATTGTCAAAACCTGCATGAATCCAACGTTGGAAGTTTCGCCAGCCCCATTCGGTGTAAACATGTGGCGCCCATGTCACAGTCAATGGATGCATGCCGTATTTATATTTCAGCATGTGGGCTGCAACAAAACTATCTTTACCACCCGAACCTGGAACCAGACAATCGTATGATCCGTCGCTGCTGCGGTGCTTGTCGCAGAGTTCGCGAAGTTCAGCATCTCTGGCGTCCCAGTCAATCAGAGATTTTTTCTCAGCAACACGACAAGCATCGCAAATATTTTCATCGTCAATATGAATTGCTTGCTTTACTGAGCCAGAAGTATGTTGAAATTCAATCGCTGAGATTGGTTTTTGATTTGAGGTAACACATCGTTGACAAAAACTAACTGTGTTGGGTAGACCGTATTTTGCGGTCAGCGGTGTTTTGGACGGCTCAAAATTGTTGAAATCTATTGATCTTGATTTTGGAAACAAACTCACCTCGTCATTGTAGTTTCGTTATAAATGTTTGATTAACTACTTAATGCAAATCAAAGATCGGCAGGTCAATACCTAGGTTTACAAGTTGCGAGCGTGCCGAAGCAAGTCCATCGCCCATGAAGTTGAGCAGGTTCGCCGTTGCGACGGCATCAACGCGAGCATCTTTTAACCCTTCGGCTAGGTGCGAATAATTACCAACGCCACCACTGATAATCACCGGGATCTCAAATAGTTCGGGAAGACAATCAAGTAATTCAATCTGAAAACCGTTTCCTGTGCCATCGCGATCAATTGAGTTTATGCAAATTTCTCCGATTGCCAGATCAGAACATTGTTCTAAAAATTTTGTAAGAGTTAGATCAGTCACATTCGACCCATTATTAGTCGCAATGTAGAACTTGCCTTCGATTTGTTTACAGTCAACCGAAGCGATTATGCATTGACGACCGAATTCTTGAGCCAGTTCTGAGATCAGCTTCCCGTTGCTGTGCAATGAGCTATTCACCACTATTTTGTCTGCGCCCGAGCGCAGTAATTTTATTGCGTCTGCGACCGAGTTAATCCCACCTCCTGCAGCAATTGGCGCAAAGCAATCATTAGTCAGGGTTTTTAGAACTTCGGAGAATTCATCGCGATTTCGCTCGTTGCGACTCACATCCAGAACAATTAGTTCGTCGATTGAAAAACCAACATTTGAAAAGCCATAATTTTTCTCAAGCCAATTAATGTCGCCAACTTTTTGAAGCCTGAAGTTTCGCGAGAGCATGAACGATCCACTGTCGTAAAGAAGAGTGAAGATGAGTCTTTTCTTGGCCACGGTCTAACTTTCGAGAAAATTCTTTAAAAGATTAAGCCCCATTGATTGACTCTTCTCTGGGTGAAATTGCGTACCTGATACCTGTCCTTGCTCAAAAGCCGCAACGAACTCGGTCCCATGATGGCACGTGGCAACGCCTTTAATGGTTGGAGTTAGCTCCATGAAATACGAATGGACAAAATAAAAGCACGACTCGCTAGGAATACCGCTAAAAAGTTTTATGTTTGAGTCATGTTTAACTTCACTGAACCCAACATGTGGAATTTTCAATCTCGTATCTGCAGTGTTGGTAAATTTTCGCACTGCATTTGGTACCAGTCCGAGTCCTTGAGTATCGCCGTCTTCTGAACTCGCAGAACCAAGCAGTTGCATACCCAGGCAAATTCCGAGAAGTTTGGTTTCTGGTTGAGATAGCGATTGAAGAATCGCCAGGTCGATTGAGTTCTGTTTAATTACTTGCATTGCTCGCCGAAATGATCCAACTCCGGGAAGTATTAGTAATTTGGCCGACGAAATTTCTTTCGTGTTTGATGTGATTAAGGCTTCAGCACCTAGAAAGCGAATTGCACTGGCTACAGACCAAAGATTGCCCATGCCGTAATCAACGACTACAACCTGTTTTTTACTCACTATTTAATTGTAAAGGTTGGCTTCCACCGGCCATCTTGTTTTTCAAATAGAGAAGTGTTTGTCCAACGATCGATCACCGCTTCAAACTCGCTGAGAGTCATTTTGTAATAGTTGAGATATGCGTCAATATTGTCCTGCGGGTAAAGGCCGTCGTAAAGTTTGACGAGGTTTACCGCCTGATCTCGAGTCATTGCGCCACGACGTATTTCGATTCCGGCATCTTGCGTTGCTCGACCAAATCCAAACTTCAAGTACATCATGTAGGCATGTAGTGCGTAGAGCGCTTGATCGTTCTGTGCAAAGTTTGTGAATGTTCCTGAATTTGTATCAGTTGCTTCGATCAACCCACAGTGTTCTTTTGCAACGAGATAATTTCTGTAAGGGTCCCAGTTTTCAAAATATGACCAGTGAGTAATTTTAAGTTCACCATCGCCGATCTCGTCTTTTGATGGAAAGCGGAAAAATGGCAGCGCTTCATTTTCGAGCTTGGCTTCTTTGAACACCAGATCTTGGCCACCCTCGAAATAAATATCACGAATGTATCCAATGTCGTAAAACGGTTTGTCTTTAAGTGCAGTCGAACCTCCGTATTCAGTTTCGCCTTCTTCGGCATAAAAAATTAGCGAGATGTTCAACTGGGCCGCAATCTTTAGCGGGCCAGTCTTGATTGCCATTAACCAACCGAAATATGGAAACCCTTTGTGGATGAAACCAAACTTGTTAAGCGCATCCATTACGTCACCAGCAGGACTGATTTGAATATGGTTATATCCACTAGCAATAAAATTTTTTAGATTTTGATTACCGAGGTCAAGTGCAAGTGCTGGTGTAATCGTGACAGTTAGCGGATGCATGCCGTAAACATGTTTCAGTTGATGAGCGACATATGACCCGTCTTTGCCACCACTGACAGGGACGACGCAATCAAAAGATCCATCAGAAGATCGGTGTGAGTCCAAAATTTGTTTTAGTTCATTTTGTCGTCCCGACCAGTCTAAATTTTTCTTCTCCTCAGCCCATTGGCAAGCGTTGCACCAACCACGCTTGTCAAATGTGATTCGCGGTCGTGTTGACATATTCAAACAACTTGTACACCAGAAAAGTTCGCTCATTTCAAAATGAGCCTTGCTTGACATTTAGCTTCACTGTGTTGCTTCACCATGTAGATAGTCCACCGTCAACTATGAGATTCTGACCCGTTACGTAACTTGATGCATCCGATGCTAAATAAATTAATGCACCGGTAAGTTCTGATGCTTGACCCATTCGCCCCAGTGGAACTCTGTTCGAGTATTTGTCGTCAAAAGTTTTGTTTTGCCCGGAAGAGATTCCGCCCGGAGTCAAAGAGTTAACACGAATACCGCTATCGGCCCAATAAGTTGAAAGGTAACTTGTCAGGCCAACGACAGCCGCCTTTGATGCCGAGTAAACAGCAGGAGTATTAATAGGTCTTCCGTTGTATTGCGAACCTTCATATATTCGCTGGTCAGGAGCGACTACGCCATAAATAGAAGATGTCTGAATAATCGAGCCGCCACCTTGGAGTTTCATCTGTTTTCCAACTGCTTGGGCAACTAAAAACAATCCATCAATATTTACGGACATGACTTCGCGCCAAGTTTGCAATGAATATTCTTCGAATGGTTTGAAGAATTCATCAAGGTTCGAACCCTTCGACGCAGCATTATTAACGAGTACATCAATTCGACCGAATTCACTGACGACTGCAGTAACCATCTGTGCAACAGATTCCGGCGAAGTGATATCGCAGCCAAAGCCAGAAACCTTTTGACCAGACTTTTTAGAGACAGCATCAGCCACTGATTTCGCAGCAGGCTGATCAATATCGACAACCGCAACTTGTGCTCCGCTGTCGGCAAAAGCCTGAGAGAAAACTTGACCAAGTAGACCAGCACCACCAGTAACCAAAACAACTTTGTTACTGAGGCTAAAAAGTTCTGAAGTTTGGGTATTCGTCACTTGGCTGAACCTTTCGACATCATCCATTCAACCATTTCAAAATCTGCCTCAGAATCTATATCTAACGAGCGCTCTCGAGGCATCTCAAACAGACGGGTGCTAGACACGAACAAACTTGGATTGTTCAAAAGTGCGTCACGCCGCCAAACATAAATTGATGCATTCATGTCAAAACATTTTGGAGAATCTTGACGACGGGTTACAGCATCTTTTAGTGGCTTCGAAAGTTGAACGATTCCATTTTCGTCTTGCTCAACAAGATTGAAATATGGGGATCGATGAGCTGGTGTGCCAGTAATGACATTGTCGGCGTTTGTCGCTGTTAAAAGTTTTAAAGAACCGATGATGTCTGCGGCAATACGAAGAGGGGCAGTTGCATCTAGGTCAATGATGATGTCAAATTGACCGAATTCTTTTTCGGTGGTCTCAACACAATGTCTGATAGCCGGAAGTTTTGGTGCGGTATCTGATGCCATTTGTGTGGGGCGATCAACAACAAAGGTTGCACCGTGAGCCATCGCAGTTGTTCGAATTTCTGAGC
>WLFB01000133.1 GCA_009703975.1 Actinomycetota bacterium
AAAATAAAAAATCGACAAGGTTACATACCGCCAATTTCAGTCAAGGCGATGCGAATAACAGCCAGGCTTATTCTCAAAATTTTAAGAATCCACGGGCGCACACGCTGGTCAAATGAGTTCATTCAATCTATTGATCCATCGGTCACTGTTGAAGTTCCAGAATTCTCTTCAATTTCTAATGACCCAACGATTTGGTTCAGAACTGGACATGGGCGTTTATTTTGGAGAGCCACTGAGTCGCCTTCGCTTGACCTAGACACGAACCGATGGATAACAACGTTTAACAAGAATGACGTCTTTTATGACGTTGGGGCAAATATCGGGCTCTATTCAATAATGGCAGCCAAGTTTCTATGCACCACTGTTTACGCAGTTGAAATAGACCTTATGAATACTCGAATGCTTTATGAAAATATTTATATGAACAGCTGTCAAGATAAAATTACTGTTCTACCATTTGGTTTGGATTCAAGCTCACATCAAGAAAAACTGTTTCTTAAAACAATGTCATATGGAGATGCTCTACACAATCTTCGTCAACCTAGCGACATGGTTATTAACCCCAGTGGTATTGAAATTTGTGTACCAGTTTTTCGCCTTGACGACGTAATTGAGATACTTCGTCTACCCTCACCAACAAAATTAAAAATTGATGTTGACGGCGTGGATTTTGATGTTCTTAAGGGATCGGCTAACGCGCTTAAAACTGTGACTTCATTAGTAATTGAGTACATGCCAAGTTCTGACGCTAGAGACGAGATCCATAATTTCTTGTCAGATCATGGGTTGACTTTTGATTTTGACTCTATCGGAGAGCACAGTTGGGGAACTGTGGACGGTTTCTTCTCTAGAAAATCGTAGAGAAATACTAAATTAGAATTGAGGATTCGAATACGACGACTAGCGTCGGGTGGGTGAATAAGTATCGCGAGCAGTTCAGTTTGGACCCGCAAGTTGCTTATTTGAATCATGGATCGTTTGGTGCTGTGCCCAATGTCGTTGCGGCTGCACAGCGAGAGTTTCAACTACTTGAAGAGAGTAATCCCAATCTATTTTTTCGTACTACCCTGCCGAAGTTGCACGACGAAGCACGAGCATTCGTCGCTGAGTGGCTGAGCACTTCGCCCGAACTTTTTGCTTTCGTACCCAACGCGTCGCAAGGTGTGATAACTGCCGCAAGCTCACTAGTCACGAAACCGCGCTCACAAATCGTTGCGACAAGTCTCGGCTACGGCGGCGTGCTCAATGGTCTCGCCGAAATTGCACGTCGCTCACAAAGCTCATTACGCATCGCTGAAATTGAATTCACAGCAGGCGTACAAACTGCAGACGACATCGCCGACAGCGTGTTCGCGGCGCTGACAAATGAAACAAGTCTCGTCGTGCTCGATCAAATCACTTCTGAGACGGCACTTATGTTGCCGATTGAACAAATCGTTCGCACGATTCGCCGAGTTTCGCCGAATGCATTCGTGGTTATTGATGCTGCACACACCCCTGGCATGTTGACCCCCGCCTTGCCAGCTGACTTTGACGTATGGGTAGGCAATTTTCATAAATGGATTTGTGCTCCGCGAGCATCTGCGGGGCTAGTTTGCCGAACGCCAAAAATTGCAAATCTGATCACTCCGCTCGCGCCTTCATGGGACTTTGAAGCCGGGTTTCCGAAATCGTTTTTATCACAGGGCACTGATGATTATTCGAGTTACCTCGCCACGCCACACGCAATCAAGTTTCATGAATCAGTTAGTTTTTCAGAACGCGATACACATAACCGTGGCGTAATTGACGATGCTTCAAAAATGCTGCACGAATACTGGGGCACTGAACCAGACGTGCCAACAGAAATGTTCTGTCCATGGATGCGCCTTGTGCGGTTGCCGATAAGAAAACAACTAACTAAGTCGCAATGCGATGCACTAACACTGAAAGTAAGCCAAGAATTGAAAACCGAAACGGTAATCCTCTCACCCGGCGACGCGACTTATGTGCGCCTCTCAGCACAAATCTATAACGAACTCAGTGATTATGAAAAATTAAAATCAGTACCAGATTTAGCTAAAGAACTTTAGAAATGGCAAGACCATCAATCATTGTCGGCAACTACAAATATTCGGGCACCGATGCGCACCGCACATTGCTTAGTGTTGGCTCTCTGTGGCGCCATCACCTGCATGATGTCAAGCGCGACCCGACTCGCGTTACCTCAGTCGCCGAAGATCTCGCGAACAGCCTCACTTCACTCGTCGATCTAGATGACAGAATGCTTGAACTCGATCTTGGCGCGAGACTTGAACACCTTGGCGAATTGGCGGCATCCAAAATTGATGAGATTGATCCACGAAAACTCAATACTTGGCTTGCCAACTTGTGGCCAATGTTGGTAAAACTCCACACTGCCGACACGCAAGATCCAGCGAAACCTAATATTGGCAAAGTTGTCGGCATTCAATCCTCAACAAACAGTGTGCCAAAAACTTCGATCGCGCACGGCATTGTTAACTACGACGGCTTAGAGGGCGATCGTCAAATGGCGCGCACCCACCATGGTCGACCGTGGCAAGCACTTTGCATCTGGAGTGACGAAGTGATCAACATGCACGCGACCAATGGTCACCCGATTACTCGTGGCAGTGCCGGTGAAAACATTACGCTTAGCCAACTTGACTGGTCGAAAGTTCGCCCAGGTGCGACGCTTGAATTCGGTTCAGTTAAAACGCAAGTCACGGGTTATGCGATTCCGTGCAAGAAAAACGCACGCTGGTTCACTGATGGCGATTACCAACGCCTCTCACACGAACAAGGCGCAGTGAGTCGTGTTTATTGTCTCATCACACAGCCTGGCGAAGTTGCTGTCGGCGACGTCGCCAACTGCAAATAATCAACAAGTCGAGGCGCTGACACCAGCAGCATTTAGTTCGGTGATCAATTCATCGCGAGTCTTGATGTCAGCAACGCCCATTGTCCATTCGGCACCACACAAAATCGGTGTATCGGCCCAAGTTCGCTCACTACCAGTAACGCCGAGCAACGAAAGCGCTTCATCGCTCGCAAGTTTTTTGGCGGCTTGGCTGACATAAACATCGAGATCAATTTGCTCACCTTTGCGCTTACATTGCCACGACTCTTTATTTTCTGACGGAGATTTTTGCCAAAGCGACGACAACGGCTCGCAAACAACTTTTGAGATTGCGCCGGCAACGCCAGGCGCTTCGGTTGATTGAGCCGCGGCAGATTCGTCTGAAGTCGCGTCACTTCCACCGCATGAAACGATGACCAACAACATAGTTACTAACGCAAGTTTTTTCATTTGCAGCCCCAACGGGATTCGAACCCGTGCCGCCACCTTGAGAGGGTGGTGTCCTAGTCCACTAGACGATGGGGCCCAGTAGAGATTTAAAGGATATCTATCCGTGTACTCGTTTCAAGAAAACAAGCCTTGGTCAGTGAATACGTAACTGGAAAATGAACCTCAGCCAGCAGGCTTGGCGTAAATTAGGTCAACCCAAAGTGTTCGCATCGTCTTTAGATCTTTGTAGATGTGCGAGATATCCCAAAGTCGAAAACCGGCATCGCTAAGAATCTTGTCAAGTTCATGGATCGGTGGCGGTTGACCGTAAATATCATCAAATTGCCATTCTGTTAATACAACTTTGGTTCGTTTGAGAACCTCAGTAGCACCACGCAACACTTCAAGCTCCCAGCCTTGCGTGTCAATCTTCAAAATATCTACGCCGTTTTCAGTGAACCAAGTCGCTGACTTATTTTTGGATGAAGTTAAAACACTGTCTAACTTTTCTACCGAAACTTCGACGACATAGCTATCCTCAGACCCAAGTTCTAGGTTTGAAGGTGTTGCTCTCAGCCCACGATGTGCCTGCACAGTCTCAGCAGATTTGTTAAGTTTATGGAAAGACGAATTAGTTGACTGAGTCTTGCTTCCGTTTAAAGTCAATTTTCCAGGACTACTGCTCACTCCGCAATTAATAGCCTCGGCACGCGCAGAATACTTTGACGCTGCACCTTGTAACTGAGCAAATGCATCAGGCAATGGTTCTAACGACAAGCAATGTGCACTCGGCCACCAACCGAGAAATGATTCAAGGGTCTGACCGACATTCGCACCAACATCAATTACGAACCTTGGTTCGGAAACAACACCGCTCCACTTGAGCGCGCTTTCTAAACCGCGACGACGATCGAAATACATCGGATCAAGTCCATGAATTGCAGGGGTATTCGTCACGAAATCACTTTAGTAGTTCAAAAACCTTTTTGATATCTAGTTAGCAACACAGTAATGCGAAGCATTGTGGAGCTTTAGCAAAGCAGCACGAAGTGCTGCGGCGCGAAGCAGAACAATGCGCAGCATTGTGACGTGAAACAAAGCGAATGACAGCGCTTTGCGCTGACATTCGCGGCGTTGGGGAGCAAGGAATCGAACCCTGAATAACAGAACCAGAATCTGCTGTGTTGCCAGTTACACCACTCCCCAGAGTGACGGATCAAGGATATCGCCGTACCCAAAATCGCCACACACTATTTGGTCAGGCGCTCCA
>WLFB01000134.1 GCA_009703975.1 Actinomycetota bacterium
GATCTGCTTGCGCGCGATACTTCAGGCGCATTACTCAACAAAATGAACACAACTGTTGACGGTGAGTTTCAGAGATACACAATCGAAGACGGCAACTACATTCGCGAAAACTTCTTTGGTCCAGACCCGCGACTGCGCGAGATGGTCAGTCATTTAACTGATGATGACCTGCGATTGTTGCCACGCGGCGGCCATGACTATCGAAAACTTTATGCCGCTTATCGCGCCGCGATAGAAAACACGGGCTCTGGTCGACCAACGGTAATTTTGTGCAAAACAGTTAAAGGCTGGACACTCGGTGATGAGATCGAAGGTCGCAACGCAACACATCAAATTAAGAAAATGACTGATGCTCAGTTAAAAACACTTCGTGATCGTTTGCATTTGAACGAAGAAATTTCAGATGCCGCACTTGAGGCTGACGAGCCGCCGTACTATCGCCCATCTGAGGACAGCGTTGAATATCAATACATGATTGAACGCCGACGTGCACTCGGCGGTTCAATGCCACGACGAAGCACCGTGGCGCGAAAAATTTTAACTTTGCCGAGCGATGATGCATTCAAAGAATTTGAAAATGGCAGCTCTACACAAAGTGTGAGTACGACGATGGGATTCACACGGTTGTTGCGTAACCTTGCGCGCGATAAAGATTTCGGTGAGCGCGTTGTGCCGATTATCCCTGATGAAGCGCGAACATTCGGCATGGACTCAATGTTTGGTGAACTTAAGATTTATGCCTCGCAAGGCCAGAAATACGAACCGGTTGACCACGACATGCTCTTAAATTATGCCGAAGCCGTAGATGGCCAAATTCTTGAAGAAGGCATTACCGAAGCCGGAAGCCTTGCAAGTTTTATTGCCGCTGGTACCAGTTACGCAACTCGCGGCGTGCCGATGGTTCCGTTCTATACGTTTTATTCGATGTTTGGTTTTCAGCGTGTCGGAGATTTGATTTGGCAGGCCGCTGATGCACGTACCCGAGGTTTTTTACTTGGCGCAACTGCAGGGCGCACAACTTTGCATGGCGAAGGTTTACAACATCAAGACGGACACTCGCTGTTATTAGCAAGCACCGTTCCGGCTTGCCGCGCATATGACCCAGCATTTGCTTACGAAGTCGCGACGATTGTTCGCGAAGGAATAAAAGAAATGTATGGCGACAAACCGAGCGACGTCTTTTTCTATTTGACTCTTTACAACGAGAACTACCAGATGCCTGCGATTTCAAAATCTGCGACGATTACTAGCGAAATCATGCAGGGCTTATATCTATGGAAACCTGCACCAAACACGAAACATAAAGCGACGATTTTATTTTCGGGGTCAGCACATGCGGCGGCGAGCGCTGCGGCTGCTGAATTATTCGAAAGATACGAAGTGGGCTGCGAGCTGTGGTCGGCAACTTCTTATAAGACTCTGCGCGAAGAAGCACTCGAGATTGAAAGATGGAACCGACTTCATCCAGCACAAACCGCGCGTGAATCTGTTGTGGCCAAACTATTAAACAACGGCGACGGACCAATCGTTGCGGTTAGTGACTTTATGCGAATGGTGCCAGAACAGGTCGCAAGATTCATTACCAAACGATCATTTACTCCGCTTGGCACCGACGGTATGGGACGAAGCGATACTCGCGCCGCACTGCGCCGACACTTCGAGATAGATGCGCCGCATATTGTGGTTACCGTGTTGCATCAACTTTCACAATCAGGTGTTATCAAACCAGAATTAGTTGCCGAAGCAATTCAGCGACACGGTCTTGATCCTGAGATTGCTTTCTCACTGCATCAATGACCCAAGAGCTCTACATCACTGGCATTGAAAGTGCCGATGCGCTGTTAAATCGTGACGGCACGGCTCTGATGATTGGCATGTTGTTAGATCAGCAAGTACCAATGGAGTGGGCATTCACGGGGCCCTATACGATTCGCAAACGTCTTGGACACTTAGACCCAAAGCGAATAGCAGCAATGAATGTCGACGAATTTGTTGCAATCTGTTCTGAGAAGCCGGCGATTCACAGGTTTCCAAAATCAATGGGGACCCGAGTGCACCAACTCTGTGTTGCTTTGACGCAAGATTACGGCGGAAAAGCCGAAAATGTTTGGAAAGATGTGCCGGATGCCGAACAGTTTATGAAGCGGCTTCGCAAACTACCTGGCTTTGGTGAGGAGAAGGCTCAGATATTTATTGCGTTGCTAGGCAAGCGATTTGGTGTGCGCCCACGTGGATGGCAGAAATTTGCTGGTGTTTTCTCGGACAAGCAGCCTCGCTCGGTTGCCGATATTTATTCTGCCGCAACTTTGCTAAAAGTTCGTGGGTTTAAACAAATGCAACGCGCCCTCGACCACGACAAGCAAGACCGACCGAAGCGGCCAGACCGGCCGACCCGACAAATAGTCAAGAAGTCGAAATGACAACTCTTGTTACGGGTGGCGCTGGATATATCGGCGCGCACACAGTGCGGGCACTTAAAAATGCTTCGCGAGATGTCGTAGTACTTGACACTCTTGAGCGTGGAAATAGAAAAGCAGTTATCGGTGCGAAGTTAATTGTCGGCGATATCGCCGATCAAAAGCTTGTCGCAAAGATTTGTCGCAAATATAAAGTTACAGATGTTGTGCATTTTGCGGCTTACAAAGCTGTTGGCGAATCAATGACTCACCCGATGATGTATTGGCAAAACAATGTTGCGTCGACCATTAAATTGTTAGAAACCTTGATCTCACAAAATGTTTGTCGATTTGTTTTTTCTTCGTCTGCTTCGGTTTATGGCACACCGAAAACCTCGCCAACTACCGAGAACGAATTAACGAATCCAGAGAGCGTCTACGCCGAAACTAAGTTGGCTGTTGAAAATATTTTAAAGTCGCTCACGGCTGGTGGTCTGAACTCAGTTAGTTTGCGCTATTTCAATGCCGCTGGTGCGAGCAGTGACAATAAAATCGGCGAAGACTGGACGACTTCGCAGAACTTGATCCCGAGGGTGATGCGTGCGCTACTTGATGACAAATTCAAATTTGAAGTTTTCGGCGATGACTATGAAACACCAGACGGCACATGTATTCGCGACTACATACATGTTGAAGATTTGGCAGTTGCCCATGTCAAGGCACTTGAGTATCTAGAGTCAGGCTCCAAAACCATAGCCTGCAACATTGGCACAGGCAATGGCACATCAGTCACGCAGCTACTTGAAATGGCAGAAGAAGTTGCGAAACGAAAAGTACCGCACACAATTGGCGCACGCCGAGACGGCGACCCGGTAAGTGTGTATGCAGACGCGACATTAGCTCGCAAGGTTTTAAATTGGCAATCAACTCATGATCTTCGAAGCATTATCGAATCGGCGTATAACTGGCACAGCACGCACCCAAGTGGGTATCGCTAGAAACTAGATCGGCATATTTGATCGTTGACGATCTAGCCATCCAAGTAAAACAGCGATTGCTCGCGGGTCGTGACGAAGTCGGTGACCGGCGCCGGGGATAATTTGCAAATCGGCTGAACCGTGCGCTTCAGCGAGCACTCGAGAATCGGCCGTCGGTACGCTTTCGTCGTCGTCGCCGTGCAGCAGCAATAAAGGTCGTGGCGCGAATCTTCGAGCAGCATCAGTGGGTCGAAACCTACGTAACTCACGACTCCATTCGTCATACGATTCTGGAAACTTCGGATTATGAATTGCACCGACTTCGCGAACATGTTCGAGAAACCTTCGAGGCTGCGCGGCCCAGTCATCGAAATCTGCGTGTGGGCCAAGTAACGCACAACCATTAACTCGCGGATCATCGGCACCAGCACACAGAGCTAGAGACGCGCCAGTGTTTGTGCCGACTAGCCAAATACCGCTCGGCGATACTTCGGCAACGAGGTGATCAATTGCAGCCCGAAGATCATCAACCCACCCTTGCATTGAAAAGTCGCCCTGGCTTGAGCCACAGCCGCGAAAAGTAAAAGTCATCGCTGCCCAGCCAAGTTCATTGGCGACACGATCGATCAATTCTGGAAACGTGCTTGCAGAGTGCCTCGCGTCATTTAGTGCGACTGGGAAGCCATGACATAACAACATGCCAGGCAGAACACCAGACTTTCCAGATGGTTTTGCGAGATAGCGAGAAATTTTAAGATCGCCTGAGAGAAATTCTCCGTTCACTTTGGTGACGAGCGATCAATAATTACGCGTGCGGTTTACGATGGCGTCGTACCTTGGCAGAAGTTGCAAGTTTGTAACCACGATTACGAGCTTCAGGAAGCGTGTCTGGCGCAAAGCAGAGACCGACTTCTTGATTAACGATGTCTTCAATTATCTCTGAGTATGTCTCGGAATCTAACGAGTCAACGTCGTACACCAATTGAGTTCGTTTGTCGCCGAGATAACGCGTATGGGCAAACTTTGTGGATCTTTGCATGAGACAAATCTAGCCGTCGCTTGGTTTGACCCGTCGCTTCGTTTGACCCGCCGCGATCTGCTTATTATTGTCACTATGGCTGACGCACTATAAAAGCCGACAAAAATTGATTTCTTTTTTGAC
>WLFB01000135.1 GCA_009703975.1 Actinomycetota bacterium
AGTTCGACCAATTGAAACCGAAATGTTTTTGAGGATTGTATTGCGCTCTTCCGGAGCAAACTTCACAGCAATCGCCCAGCGTGGAGCGCGAGCCGTGAAACCTAGTTGTTCTCGTTGTGCAAGATCATCAAGTTTCACAACGACTCCATCTATTTCATAATCGAGTTTGTGGCGATTTACTTCACACTTTGCAACGTACTCAACGACATGAGTGAGTGAGCTAACGGTTTTGGCTTCAGGATTTATCGGAAACCCAAGATCACGAAGGTAATCAAATGTTTCGGAATGCGACAAAAAGTTTGGTGCGCCAACTGCTTCACCAAGTTGATACGCCCAAAATGAAAGATCGCGAGTGGCTGTGATTGCTGGGTTTTTTTGTCGCAGACTTCCAGCCCCAGCATTTCGCGGGTTGGCTGGCACTGTTTCAGGTTTCTTGCCATCGCTAATTCGCTTTTCGTTCTCAATTTGTTTTGTAACTCGTAGTTTTTCAAACGCCGCTATCGACATATAAACCTCGCCGCGAACTTCAAGCACACTTGGAATCTTCTTGCCAGATTTGGAGACGAGTTTCTTCGGCACAACACTTATCGTGAGAATATTTGCGGTTACATCTTCGCCGACTTTGCCATCTCCACGCGTCGCGGCCTGTACTAACACACCATTTTCGTAACGAATACTCAATGCCAAACCATCAATTTTGAGTTCGCATACGAACTGCATCCCGACATTGCCCAATCCTTTGACCAGCCGTTCACCCCACGCTTGCAACTCTTTTCCATCCATCGCATTATCAAGACTCGTCATTGGTACGCGATGAGTAACCGGATCAAAAGTGGTAAAACCCGAACCAATAATTTGTGATGGAGACGACTCTTCAATCAATTCTGGATACTTGGCTTCGATTTCTTTAAGTTTGCGTAACAGTTCGTCAAACGCTGCATCAGAAATCTCAGGATTATCTTGGCCGTGATACAACTCATTGTGATGTGCAATTTGGGCACGAAGAATCTTCACATTCTTTTTCAGATCCTTCGAGACGGTCACGACTAAAACTTTACCGATTGATTGTTCGCGCCTTAGCCTTATAACGTGGCTATTAAGTTGAAGCAAAGTATGCGACTTGAAGACGTACTGCACATGATGTTGCGTATTTTGCTTAGTTGCCTGCCGTTTATTGGTGCAGGAGTGGGTGGATTATTGGACGACAGATCAGCCGCGGTTCAAGTGACCGGAACCACTTTGGCGTGGGCCGTGTGGGGCACAGTTGTGATTGCAAGTTTCATCAGCCATCCAATAACTTTGACTGTTTTGCGAATCAGCACACCGGTGGTTGCTGGTTTCATAATTTTAGATATTTTCAACCAAGGCACTTCTGGCGGGCAGGCTATTAGGGTGGCGGTCAGTATCGCGGTTTTGTTGCTCAGTTTCAGCGCAGAAATAGGCAGCATCTATGTACAAGCCAGTGCCTATGGAGACGAGAAACGATTTGCCTTAAGACCGCCAGTTGTCCTGATTGCACCGATTTTGCTTTCAACACTTGTTGCAGATTTATCAATCATTTCATTGCCATTGCTTATTGCGGCAAGAAATTGGGCAGTTGCCGCTGTCTCGCTAGCTGGTTTGTATATTTCAGCCAAATATCTACTACCGAGAATTCATTTGCTTTCGCGTCGTTGGTTAGTTTTTGTGCCGGCTGGAGTAGTCGTCCACGATGAAATTGTTTTATCAACCAACTTGATGATCAGAAAACAAGAATTATCTCAAATACAACTTGCACGCGACAATTCAGCAGCAGCTGACTTAAGCGCACTGACCTGGGGTGTGCCACTTGAATTCTCGTTCAATAAACCACTAGATATTTAACTGACTTCAATCGGAGCAAAGCATCTAAATACACTGAGTGCAATTCACGCACAATCTGTATTGATCGCCACTTCTCGCCCAGGATCTGTGCTCAGCGCCTACAAAACCAAAACTAACTAAGTATTTGTTGGGTTGGATGCGTCGGCGATGCCGCCGCCGATAACGAACGAATTTGTCACGTCGTAACATACGACACTTTGACCTGGCGCGATTCGGCGCTGTGCGACTTCAAATTCTAAAACAAGTGGGCTAAGACTTTGCACGAGTGCTGGAAGTGCCGCCCCATGAGCGCTGCACTGAACAAGCACCGTGCTTCCAATAGCTGGCGCTTGGTCGGCCCACATCACATTGTTCACTGCAAGACCCGAACGAAGTAACTGATCTTCGCTACCAATTACTACACGAGCATTTGGCGTGTCGACATCAACAACAAATTGTTTTGGCCCACCGCCGGGCAAACCCAAACCTTTGCGTTGACCAATAGTCACAAGTTCTAGCGCATCGACTGCGCCAGCAAGCACACCATCTGAAGTAACAACAGTTGCCTTGCGAAATTCAATTCGATGACCTAAAAATGTTTCGCGCCCACCAGTTCGTGAGATAAAACAAACATCTTGGCTGTCTGGTTTTGTTGCCGTACGCAGACCAAGTTCAACCGCTCGGTCTCGAACTTGTGCTTTGGTTAAATGACCCACCGGAAACATGGTGTATGCCAATTCTGTTTGGTCGAGCATATAAACGACATAACTTTGATCCTTTAATCCGTCATGCCCGCGAGTCAGGTGAAAAACGTTCGCTGCGTCTCGAGTGATCTGCGCATGGTGACCCGTTGCAACGGCGTCGAATCCTAGAATTCGCGCTCGCTCGCTAAGCCGATCAAACTTTAAGTGTCTGTTGCACTCAATACATGGGTTTGGAGTGATGCCATCCACATGTGCCTGCACATACGGCGCAACAACATGCTTGTTGAAATCTTCAGAAAAGTTAAACACCAAGTGATCAATGCCGAGTTGTTGGGCAACGCGACGTGCGTCATCAACATCTGACACTGAACAACAGCCGGTGTCACTCTCGCCGCCCCAAAGGCGCATTGTGACACCAACTACTTGGTGACCTTGATCTATTAGTTCTGCTGCAGCCACCGACGAGTCAACCCCACCAGACATTGCGACTAAAACTTTCATTTGCTTGCCGATACTCGGGGCGCCGTTTTATTTCGTCGCAACTGATTAACGGCTGCAATTAGCGCAGATGAAGCACGATCGATTTCTTGCTCGGTTGTTGTATGACCAAGGCTCATACGCAATGAGCCCGATATGAATCGCGGATCAACGCCCATCGCCAACAAAACATGCGACGGCTCCATTGCTCCACTGGCACAAGCGCTCGCGGCAGACGCACAAATCATTGCTTCATCCAAAAGAAATAAGATTGACTCACTTTCGCAACCAGCAATACACAAATGTGCAATGCCCGGAACTCGCTTGTCGCGCGCGACGGTCTCAATTACATCGTCAAGTTCGCTAATCACGGCGTCTACTAGGGCGTCGCGTAATTTTGTGACTCGTAAAATTTCGGCCCCACGAGTTGAATCTGTTTCGCGCAATGCGGCCGCAGTCGCCATGATCCCGCCAACATTGTGTGTTCCACTTCGACGATCCCGTTCTTGTCCGCCGCCAACAATCAGTGGATCAATTTCAAGACCGATTCGCTGCATGGTGACTCCCATACCTTTTGGACCACCAAATTTATGCGCAGACACAGTCAACACGTCAACCAGTTTCGAAATTTCGCGCAAGTCTTGCCAACATGTCGCCTGCACTGCATCGGTGTGCAATATTGCACTTGGTGAATTGGCACGAACAACTTTTGCAACTTGGCGCAGCGGCGAGATACTCCCAACTTCATTGTTAACTGCCATCACTGAAACAACACTCACTCGGCCAGCGTTTTGAGGATCTTGCAAAACTTTCTCAAGTTTGGCGACATCAATCGCACCTGTTGAGTCAACTTCAACAACTTGACCATTTAGATTTTCAACGCAATGCAGTACGGCGTGATGTTCAGCAGCAGAACACACGGCGACGCCACCGTGACGCCGCGCTGCACCGAAAATAGTTGCGTTGTCGCCTTCAGTTCCTCCGCTCGTGAAAATTACTTCGCCAGCTTTGCAACCAATAGCTTCGGCGACGTCATCACGAGCTTCGTCAATCGCCTTGCGGGCAATCCTTGCAAAACGATGTGAACCAGAAGGGTTTGCATACATGCCACTCATATATGGCGCCATTGCCGCGACCGACTGCTCGCGCATTGGCGTGCTTGCTGCATGGTCTAGATATACAAAATTAGGCAAATTATCTTTGCTCATTAATTTATTGCTTCGTGTATCCACAGTGATACAGGCTAACTACACTCACAGGTCTATGAGCCACATCATTGTCAAGATTGAAATCAATGCCAGCCCTGAACGAGTCTGGCAAATCGTTGAGCCTATTGAACGCCATGTTGATTGGATGCACGACGCCGTAGCAATCAGGTTTGTGTCCGAGCAGACTCGCGGTGTCGGCACCGCATTTTTATGCGATACAAAAGTTGGACCAATAAAGCTGACCGACAAGATGGAAATCACACAATGGGTGCCCGGATCGGCAATGGGCGTAA
>WLFB01000136.1 GCA_009703975.1 Actinomycetota bacterium
ATAATTGGCTTCAACGTACTTCGTTGCCGATGCGTGGTTTCTCAAACTAAAACTATTCAGCGAGGATCGTTTGAGTTGCCGACGTTCCGAGTCGAGTAGCGCCAGCGCTAATCATTTCTAGCGCCATTTTGCGAGTGCGAATTCCACCGCTTGCTTTAACACCAATAGCTTCACCAACAGTTGCTCTCATTAGCTTGACTGCTTCAACGGTTGCTCCGCCTGATTTATGAAACCCAGTTGATGTTTTAACAAAATTTGCACCACTTGCAACAGCCACTCTGCAAACCGTGACTATTTGTGCATCTGTCAGCGCAGCCGATTCAATAATTACCTTCAGACAAGTTTTAGCTGGTATCGCAGCACGAACTTGAGCAATCTCATCGCCAAGCTCTAGCCAATTTGCCGAAAACACAAAACCTAAATTTACGACCATGTCGATTTCAGTTGCGCCATTTTGTGTGGCCTGTCTCGCCTCAAAAGCTTTCACTGCACCTGCATGAGCCCCAGATGGAAACCCAACGACGCATGCGACTTTAATATTGCTAGATGTTAAATCAGCGAGCAATAAGGCTGATAACGGCAAAAAGGATGGTGAAAAACAAACTGCAGCAACATTGAACTCACGAGCTTCGTCGCAAAGCTTGGCGATGTCCAGCGAAGTTGCTTCGGGGGCGAGTTGTGTGTGATCAATGAATTTTGCGAGTTCTTCAGAAGTCATTAATAATCACGTTAATTCACTAATTCATCAATTCGCTTTTTTAGTATCAGCAGCAACGGAGTATTGTTTTTACCTGAGATGGCAACGTTACGGTTCAACTACGGGACAATGGGTTCGGGTAAAAGCACGCTGGCGTTACAAATAAATCACAATTTAACTAGTCGCGGTCTAGCTGGCTTATTGTTGACAAAACTTGACCGGGATGGTGGTCAAGTTACAAGCCGACTTGGTGTATCAACGCCAGCGATTGAGATGGCTCCGGAGATAAATTTGTTTGACTTGGCAGTATCACGAATGCCGCTGCAATTTATTGTTTGTGACGAGGCTCAATTCTGCACAGTTGAACAATGCGATCAACTTGCATTGATTGTTGACGAGCTTCATGTTGATGTTTATGCATTTGGTCTAATTACCGACTTCAAAGGTTTATTATTTGACGGCACTCGGCGGTTACTTGAAATTGCCGATCAACGAATTGAAATGCAGGTTGAGGCTCGTTGTTGGTGTGGCGCGAGAGCAACAAACAACGCTCGATTAGTAAATGAAAAAGTTGTAGTTGAAGGTGAAACCGTGATGGTCGGTGACACCGACAAAAATACGGTCGCACCTTTGTTTGGTGATGTTGTGCGTTACGAACTACTTTGTCGAAACCACTACCGCAAAAAACAAGTCTCGGCTGACTAAAAGACGTTTAGTAAATCAACAACGAACACAAGTGTCTCGCCGCCCTTAATTACTCCGCCTGCTCCCTGACTGCCGTAACCCATATCTGGCGGGATTGTAAGTTTGCGGCGTCCGCCAACTTTCATACCCGCAACGCCTTTATCCCAGCCTGAAATAACTTGACCAGCACCCAAACCAAAATCAAATGGTTCATTGCGATCCCATGATGCATCAAATTGTTTTCCGGTGCTCCATGCCACACCGACGTAGTGAACGGAGACATTCTTGCCGCTAACGGCTTCAACGCCGTCGCCAACCGTAATATCTTCGGTTACTAAAGTGCTCGGCGCAGGTGTTTGTGGAATCACGACTTCTGGTTTTGTATTTGACATCCCTGCAGACTACTCAAGAATTCTTAAATTTATTGAAAGCTACTACGACTTCTTCTGCGCTTGACTTAGTAGTTATCGCGAATTTCTTGACAAATTCATCTAACTTTTGCATATCTTGTGGAGTGTCAATGTCTAATTTAATTTCAGGAAACGCCAACTCAGCTGGTGCCTCCACCGCCTGAATTTTGTATTTGTCGACATTGTCCCAGATGTAACTTGTGACATGCTCGCGATGCGACTGCTGGGTAGTCAAATCTGCAATGTTGTTTAACAATGTTGTAGAAAGAATTTCGGCGCCAAAACCATCGGCATATCTGTTGTTAAGTTTTTGCTGATGATTGCACGAATAGTCATAGCTGCCAGATTCGTGGGCTAAGACTAAGCGGTCTATCTCTTCGGCGGCGATAAATGGATTGTCGGCACAAACCCGAACTACTAAATCTGCTTGTGAAACTTTCGCCGATTGAACGAATCGATCTAAGACATCGTTTTGACTGCCCCGAACGACAAGCGCACTAAAATTTGATGCAGCATCGGCGAGTTGGTCGTCGTCGCTACTATCTGAAGTTGCGAGCACGACTTGATCTAGTTGCTTAGCGTCACATACACGAGTCAACACCCAACTCAACAAGTCACGTTCACCAAGTTTTGCCAACATCTTGCCCGGAAACCGCTGTGATCCCATGCGCGCCTGCACCACGGCAACAACCCGGGTCATGATTTAGTTAGGTCGTCCCAAGTCAAAATGTGATCTTCTGGCAAATCTCGAACTACTTTTTTACCAATCACTTCATCCCAACTGATCGGACTAACACCAGTACCAGGACGTTTCGCGACTAAATCACCCTCGACAATCTCGTGCCCAGATTTGAGATCACGTGTTAAGACGATGCTTCGTCTCGCATTCAGTCGTGAAATATCTTCTGTGGCGATTGGAGCTTTGTCACGTGTTGGCCCAAGCAATTCGTGAACTTTTTTGACTTTAACTTGAAATCTTGCCAAGTCAAATTCATCCATGGCGTGGTAGTGGTCGTTGCCGGGCAAAGTTTTATCAAGAGTAAAATGCTTTTCGAGCACCACTGCACCTAGCAAATGTGCTGCGATCAAACTTGTCATATCTTCTGTTGGCAACGTGTGATCCGAATATCCAAGCAACAGATCTGGGTAACGATTGTGTAAACCCGTGAGCATCCCCAGATGAGCATTTTGGTCTCGAGTTGGATAATTGAGAATGCAATGCATCAAACAAATTTGTTGAGCACCTGCTGCACGCAAAATCGCTAATGCCGCATCTATCTCACCAATATTCGATGCCCCAGTAGACAAAATAACTGGCTTGCCTGTTGCGGCAACTTTTTTCAGTAATGGTGGGTTCGTAATGTCCGCTGATGCAATTTTGAAATACTTCACTAATGGATCAAGCATCTCAACGGCGCCGAGATCAAAAGGCGTCGAAACAAATTCGATCTCGAATTTTTTGCAATGATCTGCAAGCTCTTTATATTCGGCTTCGCCGAACGAGTCGTATTTAGTAAACAATTCATACTGGCTAGTCGTTGGCTCTTTGCTCGTATCCCAATATGACGGCGAAAACTTCGACGCTATTAAACCCGCCTTGTAAGTTTGAAATTTTGCGGCATCAGCTCCGCCACGCTTGGCGGCTTCAACTAAAAGTTTTGCTGTCGCGAGCGAACCTTCGTGGTTTACACCGATTTCTGCGATTATGTAGGGTCGATCGTGATCACTAACTAGGCGATTACCAAAACGCATAGAAACCGTCATTGCACGGATCTTTCGCCGTGCTTTTCGATAATTCGCTGACGGTGATGCTCCATTGCCTCAACATCATTAGTTGAGTTATTGGCATGGCGACGATATCGATATAGAGGTAGCTCAAGTCGATGAATTTTGTACTTCTTAGTGAACCTCAACCGAAGATCAGTTTCTTCATGCAGCAAAAAAGACTCGTCATACAGGCCAATATCAATCAGTTGCTCGGTGCGAAACATAATGCCGCAAGCGATTGGTTCAGTCAAACAGTTGTTTCGAGCGAGAACCTCTTCTTGCTCATCAACTAATAGGTAATCACAAGCGATCGCATCCATGTATTTATTCTCGCGCAAAAACTCATGCAATAGGTGTAGAAACTCGTTATTCACATAATCATCGGCATCTACACGAACTACATACGGTGCTCGCGCTCGACGAATGGCTTTGTTCAGCGATGCAGGTAAACCAATATTGCTCTCATTTGTGATCAAAACTATTTCGTCACTAAATTCTCTTAACACATTTGCACTGTGATCTGTGCTGCCGTCATTGATAACTACAATTTCAAACCTGTCACGCGCGAAACTTTGTGCAAGCAACGACCTTAAGCATCTTGTCAAATATCGCTCTTGGTTGTAGGCGGCAATTATGACTGAGATTACTGGCTGAGCCATAGTCTTGCTAGCTCAAAACTTTTGATAGTGCGGTGTGCAATCTCGCCGGAACCGTCTCATCCATTTTTACAACAACTGGCAGCGAAACCGCGCGTTCAAGTCGCGACCGCGATGGCCCAAAAGCTTTTGCTAAGTCTCCGCCATGACGTGCCACAAGTTCAGACATGTGCGTCCAAGTGCCAGCAAAATGCCATGTGACTGCTTCGGGCAAAATTTTGGTTGACAGACCTTCGGTCAATAACGAATCACGACATTTTCTTGCAGTCGCTTTATCGGCCACACTAAAAATAAGTGC
>WLFB01000137.1 GCA_009703975.1 Actinomycetota bacterium
CGAGCGAATGCCTGGAACGACGCCACTTTCAATTGAGCGTGAAACATTTCCTGAAATGGTTCGTGATGGTGTTTTGTATGCATTTGCAACTGACGACTACTGGATCGATGCGGGTCGCCCTGATACTTATGTTCGCAGCAACATTGAACTTCTCTCAAGAAAAAGTATTTATAAAGTGACTCCGATTGACGTCAGTGCCAAGGTTGATGCGACTGCGGTAATTACTCAGAGCGCAATCGGTGCGAATTGCGTAGTGGGAGAAAATGCGCAAATCGTGCGCAGTGTGCTGATGAACGGGGCGAAGGTTGACGCCAATGCGGTTGTGATAGACAGTGCAGTTATGGGACACGTCGGTGCGTTTGCACAGGTGACATCGTGCTTGATCGGCGCTCAAGGTGAGGTAAATTCTGGTGCCGTATTGAAAGATGCCAAAGTTCCAGATCCGGCTTGCTAGACATAGTTGAGATGATAAGCAAATCAATTATCAAGATCTAAATGATGCAAAACAGTGCACTTGTTTGCGGTGGCGCTGGTTTTATCGGCTCGCATTTAGTTGATCGACTATTGGCTGACGGTCACAATGTTGAAGTTGTTGATGATCTGTCAGTTGGGTCGTTATCTAATCTCAGCGAGGCTCGAGCACTTGGAAGCGGCTTGAGATTTCATCACTTAGATATTTTGGCCCCAGAGTTTTCAGAGTTGATTTCGATTCGCCAACCGTCCGTTATTTATCACTTGGCTCTGCTGCCACCAAGCCAAACTACAACTAGTGAGTTCTTGGCTTCGACAAGTCTGTTACTGGCGGTTCTTGAAGCGGCGCAGAAACACAAGATAAAAAAAGTTGTTGTGGCGCTACCCGCAAATTTGATTTACGGAGAAGTTCATGCGCGTCAACTGCCGGTCAAAGAAGGTCACAAACCCGAACCTATGGGTGTTGCTTATGTAATGGCGAACGCTCTCGTAGATCTCATGACTGTGTATCGCGAAAGTTACGATGTTGAGTTCACTGCGTTGGCTATGACGAATGTATATGGCAGGCGTCAACGCCCACGTGACGGAGTAGTTGCAGCGTTTGCAGACTCGATGCAGAAAAATAAATCTCCTGTGATTTACGGAAACGGTCGGCAAACTAGAGATTTTTTATTTATTGATGACGCAGTCGACGCCCTTTCTCGCGCAATGACGAAGGGTGGAGGTTTGGTAATCAACATCGGAACAGGAGTTCAAACTTCAGTTCAGGATTTATGGAATTTGATGGGTGCGTCTACAACATTGGGAGAAAGATTTGAACCCGCACGACATGGAGACTTACAACGCAACTCGGTTAATGCAACTCGGGCGCGAATTCAACTTGGTTGGGCTCACTGGACCTCAGTAAAAGCAGGTATCGCAGAATTGCTAGGCGATTTAAACTAGTTAATTAGCGAAGTTGATTAGCGAAACAGATCTTCTTGCGGAGGTCTGACAAGTTCGCTGATGTTTGAGTTACGAAACCAGGTTTCGTCAGCACCGCGAACTACGGCAACCGGCACACCTGAAGACTTTCCCATCACGAGTTCGGCAGCACTTGCCAATTCATCGGCAACTGCGACTTCTGTTACTTGCATAATTCTTCCGAGTGAATCTGGAGTTCCGCGCAGGTCTACGACACCGGCGATACCCGCTACACCAATTGCGACATCTGTTAATCCTTTTCGCCAAGGTCGACCAAAAGTATCGCTGATAATTACCCCGACATTGACACCAAGAGTTGCGCCAATGATGTCACGAATTCGTCGCGCAGATTTATCACTGTCGATTGGCAGCAGGGCCGCGTAACCGCGTTCGACATTCGATAAGTCGATTCCGCTGTTGGCGCATACAAACCCGTGCTTGGTTTCGGTAATAATTAGATCTCCACGACGGCGCACAATTCGTACCGCCTCGTCTTCGACTAGTTGCTTATGGCTTAGCGGGTCTGTTGCATCAATCGGCACAAGTCGACCTTCGGCTTTTGAAACAATTTTTTGAGTGACGACTAAGACATCATTATTCTGCAACGGCCCGTTTGGCTCTTGACGACAGGCATCTGAGATTATTTTTCCGAGTTGATCCTGTGGTGTGATTTCGCCGATTCCTTCAACGCCCCAAATAGTTAGTCGACTCATGATTTAGCGAGCAATACTGTCGAGAGTTGTTTGGGCAAGTTCTCTAGAAATCTTCGGGTCTGACATCACGGTATTCGTCACTATGCAACGCATTCCTTCACGTTCAATGGCATCTTTGAGATCTGCATCCACAGTGTCAATAATAATTGTTGAAGCAACATTGTTATACAGTCGCGCTACGCCGAGAGCAGATGATTCATGCCCTAGTTCGGTGAGCATTCGATCAGCTGGCCCTTTGAGAGCATGGCCACCAATGATTGGCGAGATTGCCACTACTTTTTCGCGATTAGCCATAAGAACTTCGTCTACGCCAGCAAGTGCGCGAATTGGGCCAATCGAAACAATCGGATTAGACGGTGCGATCACGATGACATCGGCCAGATTCAATTCGGCGATGCCGTTCGGTTTGGCAGTTGCGGCACCTTGAAAGTAGATCGCTCGTACAGCAACACTGTGCTGATACTTAACGAAATATTCTTGAAAACTAATTTGTGTGCCAGCCTTGCCAGCTCGACAATCTTGCGCAAGTTCAACCAAAGTTGAAACATCGCTGTTAGTCATTGGCACAATTCGTTGAGCAACCTTCCATGCGCGGGCAATTTCGCCGGTGATTTGTGATGCGTCGGCTCCTTCGCTTCTTCTTGCGGTGCGATAGAAATGTGTTGCAAGATCTTTGTCGCCAAGATTGAACCACTCTGGTGCAGCAATTGAGCCACTTGGTCGCACATCGACGTATCGCTTGAGCGACTCCATTGCGCGCCATGTTTCATCTGAAAGTCCCCAGCCGCGCTGCGCATCAATCGCTTCGCCGAGCGTGTAAATAACGGTGTCTATGTCAGGCGAGATATTTAGTCCGTGCAAAATCGTGTCGTCACCGGTATTGACCAATGCAGTTGTCGCCTGTTGATCGTGGACTAATGCAAGTGCGCGAAGAAATCGTGCGGCACCGACTCCACCAGCGAGAACCACTACTGAATTGATCTTTGAATTAGCAATCATCGTATTTGAGCGTACGGCTCAGGTAGATTAATAGTTCGTTATGACACGCGCACTGATCACTGGTATTACCGGTCAAGACGGGCGCCATCTTGCCGAATTTCTAAATAGCAAGGGATACGAAGTTTTTGGGTTAGTTAAGGGACAGAATAATCCCAAAGCAGAGTCAATTCGCGATGAGTTTCCGTTTGTTCAACTCGTACCTGGTGACCTTGCTGATTTTTCCAGTCTCGTTAGTGCACTTGAAATGTCACAACCAGATGAAGTTTATAATTTGGGCGCAATCTCATTTGTGGCAATGTCATTTAATCAAGCCGAACTCACGGGCAACATAACTGGGCTCGGTGTTCTGCGAATGCTTGAAGCGATTCGTTTGGTGGGTGGAGCACGAAAAAACCCAATTCGTTTTTACCAAGCCTCATCTTCTGAGATGTTCGGTAAGGTGCGCGAGACACCGCAAACAGAAATGACGCCGTTTCATCCGCGGTCTCCTTATGGAGTAGCGAAAGTTTTTGCTCACGACATCACAGTGAACTATCGAGAAAGCTACGACATGTTTGCTTGCTCAGGTATTTTGTTTAATCACGAGGGCCCCCGTCGAGGACTCGAATTCGTAACCCGAAAGATTACAAACTCGGTCGCCCGAATAAAACTAGGTCTGCAAAGTGAACTCGTGCTCGGAAATCTTGAAGCTAAACGAGACTGGGGTTTCGCGGGTGATTATGTAGAAGCGATGTGGATGATGTTGCAACAACCAACACCTGATGATTTTGTAATCGCCACGGGCAAAGCGCATTCAATAGAGCAGTTGCTTGAAGTCGCATTCAGCGCTGCTGATTTGGGTGACTGGCGAAAATTTGTGCGGCAAGATCAGAGATTCTTTCGCCCGGCAGAAGTTGATTTGCTAATTGGCGATGCGACAAAAGCAAAAACAAAACTCGGCTGGCAACCAAAAGTTGGCTTTGAAGCTCTGATTCAGATGATGGTTACAAACGATTTAGATTATGAGTCAAAGCGTCGGCGATAGCGAACGCAGTTTCGTGCGCAAACTTGTCGCAAACGAAATTAATCCGACTACAGAACTTGAAACGAGCGCGAGCTCGACGCGCAAAAATAAATCGTCGCTGACAAGCCAGACTGTGAGAATGTAGGCGAGAAACGCCAGTGACCAGCCGATTGCCACATGCTTATGGCCGTTGAGTGCGATTACTGCTTGGGCAATGGCCAAAGCCATCATGTATATACCGCTTGCAAGTGCGAGCAGGGTGATCGTTCGGCGGTCAATGCTTCCACCATAAACAAGATCAAGAACATTAGGACCAATCGCAAATGCACCGACTGCGCCAACTACTCCAACGCCAAAAACTAA
>WLFB01000138.1 GCA_009703975.1 Actinomycetota bacterium
CATCACGCGATCCACTTGGACGCGGATGGTCAACGCTCGGCGATATCGGCTATCTAGATGCTGACAAGTTTTTGTATCTGACCGACCGCAAGGCCTACATGATCATTTCTGGTGGAGTGAATATCTATCCGCAAGAAGCTGAAAACATTTTGATCAATCACCCGAGTGTCGCAGACGTTGCAGTTTTCGGTGTGCCAAACGATGAGTTCGGAGAAGAAGTTAAAGCCGTCGTGCAACCCGTGAAGATGCCATCGACACCTGAAGAAGCAGCCGAGCTTGAACGCGTTTTGAAAACTTTTTGCCGAGCATCGCTTGCCGATCTCAAATGCCCGCGATCGATTGATTTTCGAGAAGAGTTACCTCGCCACCCAACGGGAAAACTTTACAAACGGATTCTTAAAGATGAATACTGGAAGAATTCAGGTCGGGCAATTTAGCCTCGGTCACGAATTTTTGAATGATGTCGACTCACCCGTTTCTCAAACACTCAACGCCAATCGCGTTTGCCCACCGTGGTGGAGCCAGCGATGCGCCCGAAAACACAATGCCAGCATTTCAACGAGCAATCGATTTGGGATACATATATATGGAGACGGACGTGCACGTCACGCTTGACGGTGTCCTACTGGCATTTCACGACGATGATTTGTCGCGAACATGTGGTCGACCAGGAAAGATAAGTGAACTCGAATACTCAGAGGTTTCACAGGCCCGCGTTAACGGCACTGAGCCGATCCCATTACTTGATGACCTTCTTTCGACGTGGCCGAATGCGCACATCAACATTGACTGTAAATCTGACCAGGCACTACAACCGCTTGAAACCCGACTCGCCCGCGGCGATCTATTTGATCGAGTATGCATTGGCTCATTCAGCGATAAGCGTCTCAATCATTTGCGAGAAGTTTTTGGCGACAAACTTTGTACATCAATGGGTCCGCGTGATGTCACCAAATTACGTCTCGGAAGTTGGGTCAAAGCGACGAGCAAGTTTCGCAACATTCATGCAGCACAAGTACCAGTGAGTCAGGGTCCGCTGACAATCGTGGATAGAAAATTTGTTGAGGCGGCCCACCGCGCCGATCTTCAGGTACATGTTTGGACCATTGATGACCCCGTTGAGATGAAACGATTACTTGATTTAGGCGTTGACGGCATTATGACAGACCGGCTCGAAGTCTTAAAAAATGTAATGTTAGAAAATTCTTGTTGGCACGCCAACTGAGGTAACCTCAGCACATGAGAGTAGACGCAAATTTCTTCTGCACCGTTCCGATGGATGACGCTGGCAAAGTCGCACCGACCAAGCGGCGGTATGGCAACGAAAGTGTGATCGAGTGCTACAAAAATCTTGTTTCGTGGGCGAAAACTGCCGACCAAGTTGGTATTGACACGATGTGGCTGACTGAACACCATTTTCAATTTGAAGGTTACGAAGTATTGCCGAATCTCATAATGTTCGGCCAACATTTAACTAGCGTCACAAAAAATCTGCGATTGGGTCAGATGTTTAATGTTGTTCCGCAGTGGCATCCACTTCGTCTGGCCGAAGACTTCGCTTTAGCCGACATTGTTACGGGCGGTCGAATGGAGTTCGGCGTCGGTCGTGGCACAGTGCCTCGCGAAGCCTGGAGTCTCGGCACTGTTGTTGCGTCTGGCGACAACGCAATGAGTGCCGAACATGACCGCATCAACCGAGAAGTGTTCGAGGAAAGTCTTGAGGTAATCAAACTCGCTTGGTACAACGAACGCTTCTCGTATCGTGGCAAACACTTCGTGTTTCCTCCAGATGATATTCCTGATCGTGGAAGTTATGTCGACGATTTAACTTTGATTCCAAAACCGTTGCGCCACATCGATGTTTATCAACCTGTTACGTCTCCAGAAACTATTGAATATGTGCCGAGGGTTGGTCACAAAGCCGTCTACTGGTTGCAAAATGCCGACAGTCAGAAACAAAAATGGGATCGCTACGCCGAAATTCGCGCTGAAGTTGGTACACCAGTGGCACCTGGTGAAGACCGAATGTTGGTGATCAATATGCACACAGCAAAAACGCGCGAGAAAGCAATGATCAAAGGAAAGCCTGGCCACGACGAGTTCGCTAATTTTTTATCGCCTTACGGTAGATTTTCGTCTTATCGCAACCCCGATGGCACCAAAGTAGCGTTCAACCACTGCCCGACTGTTCAAGAATCAATCGAACAGAAGATTCAGATCGTTGGTTCTTTTGATGATGCAGTCGACACGATTGGTTTTTGGCGCGACTTGCTTGATCTCAAACATATTTGTTTCTTCTTTGACTATCCAGGTGTTTCTCGCGAAGAAATGAACGAGCAAATGCATTTTATGAAAGATGAAATTTTTCCGCGCTTGGGTGAAAAAATTGAACGTCGAAAACTGCCGAACCTTGAACCACTGATTTAATATTGCCTCGTGCAGATTAGAAATTGTCGGCTTGTCGACGAACCTGGGCGCTTCTTTGACGTAACTGTTACGGGCGAAAAGATTTCAGCTATTAACTTGTCAGCAGATTATGTAATTAGCGATACGCAAGACCAGAAAGTCATTGACGGCAAGGGTGCGCTGTTGACGACATCGCTTGCCGAACCCCACGCGCATCTTGACAAAGCTTTTTTATCTGAGCGAGTTGGCAACCCCACAGGTGATCTCATGGGCGCGATCAACGCGATGGAAGCAAACCGACATTTGATGACGATTGATGACACCATCGCTCGCGCAGAACGTGCAGTGCGATTAATGGTTTCTAATGGCGTAACAGCTATTCGAACCCACGCTGATGTCACCGAATGGAATTCGCTTGACGCAATTGAAGCACTAACCGAGGTACGTAATCGCACCCGAGACATTGTTGAGATGCAAATCGTTGCGTTACTCGGCTGGCCACTTTCAGGAGATCTCGGTCACGCGAATCTCACACTCGGTAAAAAAGCAATAGAACTCGGAGCTGACATTCTTGGGGGCTGCCCGCATCTTGATGTAGACCCAGTCGGAGCAAATATCGCACTTTTACGACTGGCAACAGAACTTGGTTGTGCACTCGATTTGCACACTGATGAACACACCGATGCCCATCGAGTTTCGCTTGAAGATCTTGCCGACCGTGTCATCGCTACAAAGTTTGATCATTCGGTTACTGCTAGCCACTGTGTCAGTCTCGGAATGCAAGCGGAGGATGTTCAGCAACGAATTAGCGAGAAAGTAGCTCAAGCAGATATTGGTGTAGTCGCTTTGCCTCACACCAATCTATTTTTGCAAGGTCGCGAAAACTTAACCGCACCGCCCCGCGGGCTTACAGCAATGTCTAAGTTGCGCATGGCAGGTGTTCGAGTTGCTGCGGGTGCTGACAATTTGCAAGATCCGTTTAATCCACTTGGCAGCGGAGACCCACTTGAAACTGCCGCACTGATGGTGCTCGCTGCGCATCAATTACCCAGCGATGCTTTCGATGCCATATCGAACACGGCAAAGTCCGTCATCGGCACGGCAGAATCGCATCTAAAAATTGGCGATCGCGCAGATCTGATGTTGATACAGGCAGAATCACTGCGAGAGGCAATTGCCAATCGTTCGGCTCGATCAATGGTGATGTATCGGGGCAGACTCACCCACTTAACAAGGAATTAACCAAAATAAGTTGCCCCTTTTTTGTTTAACAGTAAATCTTCAACTAATGTTTCCGTGTGGCAGGAGCACTCGCATTCAATAATGTCGGCATGACATTTCCTGACGGGACTAGAGCCCTTGGCGGAGTCTCCTTTGAGATTAATCCAGGTGAATTTGTCACCGTTGTCGGGCCATCAGGTTGCGGTAAATCTACCCTTCTGCGAATCGCTTCAAATCTTGAAACAGAAACCGAAGGCAAGTGCGAAGTTGATCGCAACAGTATCGGCTACGTATTTCAGGACGCAACGTTGTTGCCTTGGCGAACAGTTCGAAAAAATATTGAACTGATCGCCGAATTGCATGGCACATCTTCAAGTGAACGCACCAAACTCGCCCAAGATGCAATCAATCTCGTTGGCTTAACTGGATTTGAAGATAAATATCCAAGACAGTTATCGGGTGGAATGAAAATGCGTGCTTCACTCGCCCGCTCACTTGTTATGAAACCAGAAGTGTTTTTGTTTGACGAGCCATTTGGAGCACTCGACGAGATCACTCGCGAACGGCTCAACGACGAATTGTTGAGATTGTTTCAACTTGAAGGGTTCGCGGGCTTGTTCATCACTCACTCAATCGCTGAAGCGGTTTATATGTCGACAAAAGTTCTTGTTATGTCGGCACGACCTGGGCAAATTGTCGGAAGTTTCGATATACCGTTCGAATATCCGCGCGCCCATTCTTTGCGTTACGAGCCAAAGTTTGCCGAGATTTGTGGCGAAGTCTCACTCGCCCTGCGTGGGGCACTCGTATGAG
>WLFB01000139.1 GCA_009703975.1 Actinomycetota bacterium
ATTTCTCCACAACCATTAAAAACCAAAGATGCCGAGGCGATGATGCAACGGTTCGACGGACTGGTGTTGTTGGGCACTTTGAAACACGCCGATTGATTATCAATTTGCGGTAGAATTTGCATGTGTCACAGATTAAAAAAGTGGTGACGATTAAGCGTTTGGGTCAGGAAGATCCGCCTTGGATGTATTGGCGCACGCGGCCACATGCTGAGCGGCTGGAAGCAGTAGAGAAAATTCGCAAAGAGTTTCATGGATGGACCAATGAACCTGAACCAAGACTTTCAAGAATTTATCGAATTATTCATCTCGCATAACGTCCGGTTCATGATTGTCGGAGGTTATGCAGTTGCTGCCCATGGTCATCCGCGATACACAAAAGATCTTGATGTGTGGGTCTGGGCTGATCCCAAAAACGCTGATCGAGTCGTTTCAGCGCTAGCAGAATTCGGATTTGGCGAATTAGGACTGACTGCTGGGGATTTTCTAAGGCCTGACTCGGTAGTGCAACTGGGCCATGAACCGCAACGAATCGACATCTTGACGTTTGCAACCGGACTTGATTTTGCTGAGGCATTTAAAAACCACGTTTTGATCTCGGTTGGCGATGTACAGGTTCCATTCGTGTCGGTAGATGATCTACGGACGAACAAACTTGCTACGGGTCGGTTGCAAGATCTGGCTGATGCCGAATTTTTGGAAAAGAAATAGATCATTGAGAAGTGTTCTGTCCGCCTAAGGCGCCTAGTGAAGTGATGATCGTTAGAGTTTTGTAGATGTCACCGTTGATCGCACTTGCTGGACGTTACGGTGCACCCAGCCGAGTGTCGCGAGATGCAGTTGCGTTTGCGGGGCGAAGGTATCTTGATGCGATTCTGCGGGCGGGTGGCGAACCAGTCGTAATTTCTCCACAACCATTAAAAACCAAAGATGCCGAGGCGATGATGCAACGGTTCGACGGCCTGGTGTTGATGGGTGGCGCAGATGTCAACCCGATTCTTTATGGGCAAGTTGCCGGTGTTCATGTTTATGGCGTACAGCCCGAGCAAGATGCATTTGAAACAGCGCTGTTGAACGCGGCACTCAATGCCGATTTGCCCGTGCTGGCTGTGTGTCGCGGAATGCAGTTAGTAAATGTCGTGCTTGGCGGTTCGCTTGTGCAGCATCTTGGTGAACTTGCTAATGCGAACGAACTGCTTGCGCACGCGCCGAAGCAGTTTCCGGTTGGCGAAGAGTTTGCTTTGCACGAAGTGAATATTAAAAGTGGAACTCGAATGGCTGAGGCACTCGGCGCGACGAAAATTAACGGCGCGTCATTTCATCACCAAGGGATTTTAAAACTCGCCGATGATTTGGTTGCTGTTGGGCACGCCCCAGACGGAATTCTTGAAGCAGTTGAGCATCGCTCGAAGTGGCTGCTCGGCATGCAGTGGCACCCAGAAGACACGGCCGCCACAGACCCGCTGCAACAAAATTTATATAACGCGTTTGTTCAACGCGCGAGATTATCTTTGTCGCGTAGATAAGGCGATGTTGGCACAGTTGCCCAGCGAATTGCGCGAGTTACTGCGTCACCTAACGGACGTAGTGCAAATTTTTCTGTGATCGGCAGAAGTGGCAAGCGAAGTGGCTTTCGTGTCCAACTTGGCAAAGTCGCAATTGTTGCCGCCACTAGCGCCGAGTATGCAACGCGTGCAGTCACTGGCAGTGGAGGTTCAAAAATTAAATATTTTGCTGCGTCGCGCGACTCGTCGGTGCTTGCAAGTTCTGGGCGGTAGTCGTGCAGTTGTTGTTTGAGTTCTTTTTCTGATTCTGGTGGGTTCGGTACGCCTAGTAAACGCGCGATAACTGCGACATCTTGCACATATCCATCACGACCTTGTTGATCGAGTGGATACGCGCCGTATCTCTGATGCGCCGCTAAAAACGAATCAACTTCTGCGACATGAACCCAGCGCAAAAGATGCGGATCATTCGCTGAGTATGGTCGACCGTCGCTCGCAAAGCCAGTCACACGTGTGTGAACCATTTTGATTCTTGCGATTATTTTTTCAACTTCGTTAACCGGCCCAAATGTTGTCGTCGCCAAGAAATCTGCGGTGCGTTGTAAGCGTCCCCACGGGTCGTTGCGATAATCAGAATGTTGTGCAACACCCGCCATTGCGAGTGGGTGAAGTGATTGCAATAACAATGCACGAAGTCCACCGATAAACATTGATGCGTCTGAGTGAACACGAATAATTGGTCGGTCTTCGGTGAAGAGACGCTCGCCTGGTGCATCAATTATTTCTTGCGTTCTTTGGTCGGCGTTCGGGCCAATAACGCGCGCGCGAATTGCCTCACCGATTTGATCGCGAACAGTGGTGATTGCCGAATTGATGTCAAGTTTTTTCATATCGCTGCTTCTATCGTGGCACCGAATTGCGCTGTTTGCATATATCAACGGCAAGTAGAGTAAATGCCATGGGTCATAAGGCGGATGGTGAATCTGCAGCGATAAAGGCTTCAAAAGTAAGCAAAAAGGCTTCTCGCGACAAAATGCCAAGTTGGGTACCTCGGGCAATCGGTTTGTTTTGGGTCGGTGCTATTGCAATGCTCGCGGTGCGCGAATTATTTCATCAACTATCTGATTTTTTGATTTTGCTCGTTATTTCATTATTTTTGGCGCTCGCAATTGAGCCAGCCGTCAATCGACTTGCGGCGCGCGGATGGAAACGCGGTGCCGCTACAGGCTTGATGCTATTTAGCGTATTTGTCGCTGTTATTTGTTTTGGGGCCGCAATTGGCACGTTAGTTGCAACACAGATTCAAGATTTGATCAATAATCGTGATCAATATGTGACTGACACTGTTGTTTTTGTCAACGACACATTCGGTTCTTCAATTAATCCGCAATCGTGGATAAAAGCACTCAGTGACCCGAACGGTTCGCTAAATAACTTCTTTACAAATCAACAAGATCGAGTCGTAAGTCTGTCGCTAGGTGCATTGAGCGGCTTGTTGCAGATTTTGTCAGTCACTTTGTTTACGTTCTATCTAATTTCGGATGGCCCAAGATTGCGGCGCGCGTTGTGCAGTCGATTGCCAGTTAAACAACAACGAGTTGTGTTGACGGTTTTTGATCTTGCGATTGCAAAAACTGGTGGTTACATCTATTCGCGTGCACTGCTGGCTGTAGTTTCTGCGATATTTCATTGGGTTGTGTTTCAAGCAATCGGCACGCCTGCGCCGATTGCACTGGCAATCTGGGTCGGATTAGTTTCGCAGTTCTTGCCAGTAGTCGGAACATATCTCGCAGGGGTCTTGCCGATTTTGTTAGCGTTCTTGGACTCACCAATAAAGGCTTTGATTGTGATTATTTTTATCGCCGTGTATCAGCAATTAGAAAACTTTGTACTCGCACCGCGAGTAACTGCACGCACACTTGAGTTGCACGCCGCGGTTGCGTTTGGTGCTGCCATTGCTGGCGGTGCGGTGCTTGGCCCAATTGGTGCGGTTTTGGCGCTGCCTTTCGCGGCGATGGTGCAAGGATTTGTCAGCAATTGGGGCAACCGATATGAAATTGTCGACAGTCCACTTGTTTACATTCCGAGTTTGCAAAAAGTGAAAACCAAAAAACACAAATGAAGTTCTTCTCTAAATTGGTTTTAGCGGTGGCGTTTATCAGCACGGCCTCATCGTCGGTAGTTGCCTTTGCCTCTGGTGAGTCGTCAACAAGTTCTAGTTCGACGACCAGCACGACTTCAACAATTGTGCCGACACCGACCGCGGCCGAAACTTCACTTTTGTATCCGGCACGTGCGCTGAGGTTTCCTGAATATACGCGCTTGAATCCGCCTTTGCTTCCCGCCAACTCCGGCGTCGGTCGAAGAATTGTTTATAAAAATGAATTGCAGTGGGTGTGGGTGATTGATGGCAAGAATAAAGTCGTCAAGACGATGCCGGTTTCGGGTCGTCGAGGAGTGCCAAAGCCAGGCGAATATCAAGTCAACAGTCAGTCGCTGAGGTCATTCAGTTTGGATTTCGAAGGTGTGTGGTTCATTAACATGACACGATTCGCGCTGGGGCCAGCAGGCGGAAATATTGGGTTTCACGAGATACCCGTTAAAAACGGCAAGCCACTTCAGACCGAAGATCAACTCGGTTCATTTCAGGGCAGTGGTTGTCTGCGAATGAGTGCAGATGATGCCAAATTCATTTTTAATTTCGGAAAACCCGGCACCAAAGTTGTCGTGCTGCCGTGACCCTCGTTGCCGCGTTTTAGAAGCGGGCGAGTTCGGTTTTTAGCAAGTCAAGACCGAGGTTGCCGAGATCAAGTGCGTATGCATGCCACGCACGTAAATTAAAGTTTGCGCCATGTTTGCGTTTGGCATCATCGCGCAGCGAAATCCAGACGCG
>WLFB01000014.1 GCA_009703975.1 Actinomycetota bacterium
TCACCATCAAGAGTTGGCACTTCAATATTTGCGCCCAAAACAGCTTCAGTAAAACTAATTGGAAGTCGCAATGTCAGATTCTTACCTTCGCGACCAAACAAATGATGCGCGACAACATTACAAATCACAAATAGATCGCCAGTCAATCCATTGTTTCGCCCGGGTGCACCGCGACCTTTAAGTCGAATTCGCTGTCCGTTGTCGACACCAGCCGGAATTCGCACATTTACTTCTCTGGCCCGAACTTCAGTACCGATACCTTTACAACTTCGACATGGGTTTTCAATTGTTGAACCACGACCACTACATCTTGGGCACGCCGATGAAAATGCAAAAGGACCCTGATCTTCTTCGACGACTCCGCGACCAGCACATTGTGAGCATCGTTTTGCAGATGTGCCGGGTTTAGCGCCCGAACCAGAACAAGTTTGACACTGAACTTCAGAAGTTAAGTGCAATGATGTCGTGACTCCTCGAACAGCATCTACGAATTCAAGGGTGATCGAAGCTTCAACATCATTACCACGCTGTGGGCCAGCAGCACCGCGCGAACGAGATCCGCGACCTCCAAACATTTGACCAATCAGGTCACTGATGTCTTGTCCACCTGCATCAAAGTGTTGCGAACCGGCACCGCCATGACCAGAAAATGCTGATGGACCGGCGCGTCGAACCTCGTCATATTCGCGCCGACGAGATTCGTCACCTAGAACGTCATAGGCGGCAGAAATGTCTTTGAACTTTTCTTCAGCCGATGCGTTATTTGGATTCGTATCGGGATGATATTTGCGCGCAAGTTTGCGATAAGTCTTTGTGATTTCTTTGGCTGGTGAATCTTTATTGACGCCGAGTACGGCGTAATAATCTTTTTCGAACCACTCTCGTTGTGCTGTCATTGCACGTCGCCTTGCTTTAACCCTTTACCTTGACCATGGCGGCGCGCAAAACGCGGCCTTTCCAGCGATACCCGGTTCGCAAAACTTCGGTCACGATCGTTTCACTATTTTCAGTTTCTGCAGGTTCATGAACTACCGCTTCAGCCAGACTCGGATCAAACACTGTGTTTTGTAGTTCTAAGACTTCTAAGCCTTGTTTATTCAAAACTGAAGTTAGCGAACTCAAAATCGGCTCAACACCATTTAAGTCGTGAGCTACAGCCGCTTCACAGGCATCAAGTACTGCCAACAGGCTTTCTACCAATCGACCTGTATTACGGTCGACTTCGTCAACTTGTTGAACTGCTGATCGCTTGCGATAATTTTCAAACTCTGCCTGAACACGCAACGCCATATCTTTAAATTCATCGCGCTCTTTGGTGAGTTGCTCAACAAGAGATTCAATGCTCAACTCTTCGCTGGGCGTTACTACCTCTTGTTGATCAGATACCTCAGATATTTCATCAGCAAATTCTTCATCCATAATGATTTAGATCTCTGAGATTATTTCTCGTCGACGATTTCAGCATCAACAATGTCAGAGTCGTTTTCACCTGGCGCCTGCCCGGAAGCAGATGTGCCCGCAGCATTCGTATCACGTGTCGCTGCTTCATAAAGTTTCTGACTAAAGGCTTGGCTGGCAGTCATTAGTTTTTCGGTCGCACTCTTGATTGTCTCGTTATCGCTACCGTTTAACGCCGCCCTAAGGTCTGCAAGCGGTCCTTCAACTGCTGTTCTTTCATCTTCTGAAAGTTTTTCGCCCTGCTCTCGCAAAACTTTTTCGGTTTGGTAAACCAGCGAGTCTGCATTGTTACGAACTTCAGCTTCCTCACGACGTTTTTTGTCTTCTTCTCCGTGCGCCTCGGCATCTTTGACCATCTTGTTGATGTCATCTTTTGAAAGCGATGACTGTCCAGTAATTGTCATTGATTGCTCTTTGCTTGTTGCTCGATCTTTTGCCGATACATGCACGATGCCGTTGGCGTCAATATCGAAGGTGACTTCAATTTGTGGCACACCGCGCGGTGCAGGTGGAAGATCAACAAGTTGAAACTTGCCAAGCGTCTTGTTGTAATTTGCCATCTCACGCTCGCCTTGCAGCACATGTATTTCTACTGATGGTTGCATGTCATCTGCTGTTGTAAATACTTCGGTGCGACGAGTCGGAATCGTTGTGTTGCGTTCAATGAGTTTGGTCATCACGCCACCTTTTGTTTCAATACCCAACGACAATGGTGTTACGTCAAGCAACAACACATCTTTAACGTCTCCGCGTAGTACACCAGCTTGAATAGCGGCGCCGGCAGCAACCACTTCATCAGGGTTGACCGAACGGTTTGGTTCTTTTCCAGTCAATGACTGAATCAAATCAAGCACTGCTGGCATTCGAGTTGAACCGCCAACCAAAATCACGTGCTTAATTTGGTCTTTGGTTATGCCTGCATCAGTGATCGCTTGCTCAAATGGCTTACGACAACGCTCTAACAAATCATTTGTCATCTCTTGAAACTTTGAACGACTCAATGAAACATCCAAATGCAATGGACCACTTGGAGTTGCAGTTATAAACGGCAAGTTGATTTGAGTTTGCTGAACTTGCGACAATTCGATTTTCGCTTTTTCTGCAACTTCTTTCAATCTTTGTGTCGCCATGCGATCAGTACCAAGATCAACGCCATGAGCAGCCTTAAATTCTTTTACAAGCCAGTCAATTATTCGTTGATCCCAATCGTCTCCACCCAAGTGGGTGTCACCATGAGTGCTCTTAACTTCGAAACCTCCGTCACCGATTTCGAGAACGCTGACGTCAAAGGTTCCACCACCCAAGTCGAAAACGAGAATCGTTTCGTCTTCGCTGCCCTTATCAAGACCGTATGCAAGTGCAGCCGCAGTTGGCTCATTAATAATTCGCAAAACTTCAAGACCGGCAATTTGACCAGCCTCTTTTGTAGCGGTTCGTTGCGCGTCGTCGAAATATGCAGGCACAGTGATAACTGCTTGAGTCACCGATGTGCCGAGATATGCCTCGGCGTCACGCTTCAACTTCATTAAAATTCGTGCGCTAATTTCTTGAGGAGTATATTTCTTGCCATCAATGTCACTGGATGTCCAAGATGAACCGACGTGTCGCTTAACGCTTCGAAAGGTTCGCTCTGGGTTGGTAATTGCCTGACGTTTTGCAACTTCTCCGACTAGAACTTCACCGGCTTTAGTGAATGCGACAACCGATGGTGTAGTTCGTGAGCCTTCTGAGTTTGGGACAACAACTGGTTCGCCTGCCTCAAGAACAGAGACGACTGAGTTTGTAGTTCCGAGGTCGATTCCGACTGCTTTTGACATATTTTTTGCTCCGTGTTTTTGAAGGGATTTTGATTTAACTGTTAAGTGCTTGCCGAAGGGGGTTTCGGCAAGCAGAAATTACGATAAGTCATAATTTGAGTCTTTACAACCTTACACGCATATAACTTGAGTCACATAGACTCAAGTTTGCTAGAGACCAGACTCCATAAGGGTAATGAGGGCACTGCGCCCTCCGTCAAGGTGGCTAACGCGCCAGAAACAACGGCTGCTTTCAATGCATTCTCCATAGATTGACCAATTGCCAGCCGAGCCGCCAGCATTCCGCAAAATGCATCACCCGCGCCAGTTGAGTCAACCGGATCAACTTTGAAAGGCGGAATCTGTGTTTCGCCCTTGTCGGTAATCATCAAAGCACCTAGAGCGCCTTGGGTGACAATAATTGATTTAACACCGTGCTTGAGCAACATGTTTGATCCGCCGAGCAGCTTGATTTCGTGTTCGTTTGGAATTATCACATCAACGAGTTGCATTAATTCTTTAGATAGTGACTGCGCGGGAGCAGGATTTAAAATTCGGATCGCATTTTTGCCCGCCAGTTCGAATGCGCGTTGCACAACTTCAAGTGGCACTTCTAACTGACAAAGTAAAACTTTTGCCGAAGTGATAATTTTCGCATTTCGCTCAATGTCACCAATCGTGATTGCGTGGTTTGCACCAGGTACGACGATGATTGAATTTTCACCGTCATCACTGACGCCGATCAAAGCTCGGCCTGTCGGCTCACTTACGACCTGCACTGCAGAAATATCAACATCGTCGTTTTTAAATGCGGCCCGCAAAGTCTCGCCGGCATGATCATTGCCCAACGCGCCCATGAAAGCTGTTCTCGCACCAGCACGAGAAGCCGCGATTGCCTGGTTGGCTCCTTTGCCTCCACAGAACTCAAAATAGTTTGAACCGGTAACTGTCTCGCCGGGTTTTGGCAGTCGATGTGTTCGCGCGACAAGGTCTAAGTTTGCTGACCCAACTACAACTACATCAAATGAACTGTCAATCGCCATGCATCCATTGTTGCCGATGTGTAGCACCTACGATTTATCTTGTGAGACTTAAATGACCGGCATATTGGTGTTATTACGGCATGGCCAAAGCACTTGGAACGCGCAGAATTTGTTTACCGGGTGGCACGATGTGCCTCTCACACAAAAAGGCGAGCAAGAAGCAAAAGCAGCCGGCGAGACATTGCTTAAAGCTGGCATCGTGTTTGATCTTGTATTCACTTCGATGCAAATTCGAGCAATTGAAACTAATCGAATTGCGCTAAGCGCACTTGGTCAAAGCAAAGTTGATATTCGTCAAGATTGGCATCTCAACGAGCGCCATTATGGTGCACTGCAAGGGCTCGACAAAAAAGCCACCACGGCAAAGTACGGCGCTGAGCAAACAAATATTTGGCGACGCAGTTATGACACTGCCCCACCGCCAGTTGATATTTCAAGTCCAGAACATCCCACGCACGATCTAAAATATAAAAACATTCCAGTTGAGAAACTTCCGGCATCTGAATGTCTAAAAGATGTGGTTAACCGCGTGGTGCCATACTTTGAAGCCAATATTGCACCAGAACTAAAAAATAACAAAAATATTTTGATAACTGCCCATGGCAATTCTCTCCGAGCATTGGTCATGTCTTTAGAAAAGTTAAGCCCGCAGCAAATTTCTGAATTCAACATCCCAACAGGGGTGCCTCGGCGATATGAGTTTTTGAAGGCTTCAAATAATCGCTCAGATGCAGCGTTGGTGATAAAAAACGTTGAATATCTTGGTGACCAAAGTGCGATAGCCGCAGCCGCGCAGGCCGTGGCCGACCAATCAGCCAATAAATAACTATTTTGAGCCTCGAAAATAGTGCTGCCTAGTTGATCTACTATGTAAACCATGGCTGAACTTAAAAACTCATTAAAACATCTCCGATACTCCCCACTGTTTTCTTCATGCTCTTCAAAAGATTTAGAAAAGATTGCGAAGGCTGGTGAGCGCATAGCTTTCGAAAAAGGCGAAATCTTGACCAAGCAGGGCGACCCCGGCAAAGAAGCTTTCATAATTTTGAGTGGCAAAGCCACAGTGAAGCGGAGCGGCAAAAAGGTCGCAACGATTAGCACTGGCTCGGTGGTTGGCGAATTGTCTCTGCTTGATCATGGACCACGCACAGCAACTGTCGTATGCGATACAGAATGCCAAGTACTTGTGATCAGCCGAGGAAATTTTCTTCGCGTAATTGACAAAGTTCCTGCACTAACCCACAAACTTTTTGGGGCTCTTGCAATGCGCATTCGTGATCTGGATCGCGCTTATTTCGGCTAAGAAAACTAGTCTGAGATCTGTCAATCTCACAAAAGAAAAGTAACTAAATCATGACAACCGATGCAACTATTAAAAAGCGCTTTAAGCCTTACCAACTTTCGATTGCGTTCGGTATTGGTATCGGATCTTTCACACTGATCTCTGGAATAATTCCACAGTTAACTGGTTGGGAAAACACTTCTCTAATTCACCGCGAAGTATTCGGCGGAATACCAACTGCTTTGCGAGTTGCGTTCTACACGGTGATTCCAATGATGTTGATCTGGGGATCGTTGCGGTTTGCTGACCGCATTCGCAACTGGGAGCGCGGTGCATCAGACAAGCGCAAAACGACAACAAAAAATGCCAAACGACGCCTTGCTGATTATCGCTCTGGTGTATATATGCGCACACTTTTGCGTGATAGCGCTGCTGGCTTAATGCACTCAATGATTTATTTCGGCTTTCTAGTTTTGCTCGGAGTGACAACAGTTTTAGAAATTGATCACCAGATGCCAGAGCCACTTAAGTTTCTCCATGGCGATGTTTATCGCGGTTATGCACTCGTCGGAGATGTCGCGGGTGTCGTATTTACTGGTGGTGTCGTTTGGGCAATTTTGCGTCGCTATGTGCAACGCCCATACCGAATTCGCATTAAAACAAAACCAGAACACGCGCTGATTCTTGGAGTGTTGTTAGCAATCGGTGTCACGGGTTTTGGTGCTGAAATGTTTCGTATCGCCCAAGGACAAGCAGCCGGCGTAAATCTTGATCACGAAAAGTGGAGCGTTGTTGGTTATCCGCTTGCACAACTCGTTAATGGTTCAAGCGCTTCAACCCTGACGACTTGGCACCAAGGTTGGTGGGTTGCACACGTATTGACTTTTATTGTTTTCTTGGCGATTCTGCCAATCACGATGTTGCGCCACATGTTCACCTCGCCGCTCAACATGTATCTCAAAGATCGCGAACGACCAAAGGGCGCGATGAAGGCAATGCCAAACCTCACTGAGACTTCACTTGAGTCATTTGGTGTTCATGTGGTTGAAGAATTTACTTGGAAGCAACTACTTGATCTAGATGCGTGCACGATGTGTGGCCGTTGTACGAGTGTCTGCCCTGCGCACGCCACTGGCAAGCCACTTGATCCTCGTGAAATTATTCTTAAGAGCGGTGAAGTAATGGCGGCGACCGCAGCTCATGCACCAGGTGGCAAAGTCTCGCCACCGTTGAGTGCAGATGCTGAAATCAAAGTCGGCGCCAACTTGTTATTCGAACGAATTACTGCTGAAGAAATTTGGTCTTGCACAAGTTGCAAAGCATGCGACGAAATTTGTCCGGTCAATATTGAAATTCTTGACAAGATTCTCGACATGCGCCGTTATCTCTCGCTGATGGAAAGCAATTTTCCCGCACAACTCGGAAACGCCTATCGCGCAATGGAAAACCAGGGAAATCCTTGGGGTATGAGTCAGACAGATCGTGGCGAGTGGGCAAAGGATTTAGACGTTCAAGTGCTTGATCCGGGTGCACCATTTACGAGTGAATATCTATATTGGGTCGGTTGCGCCGGCAGTTTCGATGACAAGAATAAAAAAGTCACACAGTCGATGGCTAAGTTGCTCAAGCGAGCCGGCATTGATGTAGCGATACTAGGCCCAAGCGAAATGTGCACTGGCGACAGTGCGCGCCGCAGTGGAAACGAATATCTGTTTCAAATGTTGGCCATGCCAAATATTGAAATGCTTAACGGTATGGGAGTGAAGAAAATAATTACCCAGTGTCCACACTGCTTCAACACGCTAAAAAATGAATATCCGCAATTGGGTGGCAACTACGAAGTGATTCACCACTCACAGTTGCTTGAAGACCTAATCGAATCCGGACAGTTGGACGTATCTAACGCCACCCTTGAGGAGCGAGTCACTTATCACGATTCGTGTTACCTCGGTCGTCACAATGATGTTTACATCGCACCGCGCAAAGTTGTGGGCTCAATCAAAGGCATTGAAATTGTCGAGATGCCACGCAACGGCACAAAGGGAATGTGCTGTGGTGCAGGTGGAGCCAGAATGTGGATTGAAGAAGATATCGGCACCAAAGTTAACGATGAACGCGCCCGTGAAGCAATCGCTACAGGGGCCACGCGTGTCGCAACTGCGTGTCCGTTTTGCTACATCATGCTCGATGACGGTGTCAAAGGTGCCGGCAAAGACGAGTCTGAAATAAAAGTTGGTGACATTGCAATTCACTTGCTCGATGCGATTGAAAACGGTGAGCGGTCAGTTTCTAATCAAAGTGCGCCGCTCGCAGTAACAAATAGCGCGACGAGTTCGCCGAGCTTTAGTTAATTACTTAAAGTTTTTGAAGTACTGACTCGGCGTTGGGCCGCGTTGACCTTGATATTTAGAGCCGCTCGCACCTGAACCGTAGGGTTTATCTGCTGGCGTGGTCATCGTCATAAAACTCACTTGACCAATTTTCATTGATGGATAAATTGTGATTGGCAGATTTGCCACATTTGAAAGTTCTAGTGTGATGTGCCCGTTGAAACCTGCGTCGATAAAACCGGCAGTCGAGTGAATCAACAAACCAAGACGACCTAAAGAGCTTTTTCCCTCGACTCGGCCAACTAAATCATTTGCGAGTCCGATTCTCTCAAGGGTTGAACCGAGAACGAATTCTCCAGGGTGCAACATGAACACACCGTCTTGATCAATCTCAACTAACTCTGTGAGTTCAGAAAGATCACGTTTGACATCAATTGTGCTTGCCGTGTGATTGCGAAATACCCGAAATAGGTTTGAAACTTTCACATCGATAGAAGAAGGCTGAATACACGAATCATCCAGCGGGTCAATCACGATCCGCTCTTCGGCCAATGCCTCTCTAATTGTTCGGTCAGACAAAATCACAACTAGACAACCTTAGTAAATTCTTTGCGAATCTGAAATTTCGGGCGTAAAAACGGCTTGATACGCTCAACTATCTAATTGCGGGTGTAGTTCAGTGGTAGAACATCAGCTTCCCAAGCTGAATACGCGGGTCCGATTCCCGTCACCCGCTCGAAACTTAAGCAAGAATTACCAAAGTGAAACCCGACGAAGATCTCAGAACCTCGAGTGGTTTAGTCGTACCAAGTAGTGAACTGAATTGGAGTTTTGCCCGTTCAAGTGGTGCGGGTGGGCAACACATCAACAAAACTTCATCAAAAGCATCTCTGGTTGTTGAAACTGATGCGATCACCGGGTCAGAAATTTTATTGAGGCGAATAAAAACAAAATTGCCGAAAACGGTTCGCGTAACAAGTCAAACAAGTCGAAGTCAATGGCGTAACCGCCAACTTTGTTTAAGTCAGTTGACGGAGATGCTTGACGATGCCGCGAAACCGGCGAGCCCGCAACGTAGAAAATCAAAACCGACCCGAGGCTCTATTGAACGACGGCTTGAAGGCAAACGGCACGCCAGCAAGAAAAAAGAATCCCGCCGATCTGACGACTGGTGAATGATTTAACTTACAACAAACTAACGAGTGACCATAAAGCGGCGATGCCACCGATTGTTGCCATTATCAAACTGCGCAATATTGGTGCTTTTGTTAAATCATTCTCATCACGGCGATTTTTTGGCGGACGAACCAACGCAGCAATGTTGCCAGCGCACATTGCGCCACCTAATGCGATAACCAGCCATGCAAGTAAATCTTCTCCGAGAAACATCGTTTGTGCCTTTATTGTTTTAACGTATTGTTTTAAAAATTTATAAATCTGAATTTGAATCTGTTGCGAAGTTTTCGAACCGTGTGTATGCACCAAGCCAAGCGAGACGCACTTTGCCGAGTGGGCCAGCACGATGCTTTGAAATACTTAATTCTGCGGCACCAAGTTCGTCTTTGTTATCAGGGTTGTAAACCTCGTCACGATATAAGAACATCACCACGTCGGCGTCTTGTTCAAGCGCGCCCGATTCACGCAAGTCAGAAAGTGTTGGCCTCTTGTCTGTGCGTGCTTCTAATCCACGACTCAACTGACTAAGGGCAAGAATTGGAATCTTGAACTCGCGTGCCAGCAGTTTTAACTTACGACTAATCTCGCTGACTTCAAGTTGCCTGTTCTCTGGACGACCATCGCCACCCATAAGTTGTAGGTAGTCAATCACGATGAGCGAGAGATCACCTTGACGGCTAAGGGTCCTTCGAGCTTTCGCACGAATCGCGCCAACCGATGTGCCTGGGCTGTCGTCAATAATCAACGGAACATCAAGGCGACCTACCGCGTGTCCAATCTTTGTCCAGTCATTTGGTGTTGGACGACCGCTGCGCAATACTGCCGAGTCGACTCCGGCTTCACTTGCCAAAATTCTTTGCACAAGTTCTGCACTTCCCATTTCAAGAGAAAAGAACAGAACGGCCTTACCCGAGTTGCGCGCAACATGCACGGCAATACCAAGTGCGAGAGCCGACTTTCCCATTGCAGGGCGAGCACCAAGAATATTTAACGTACCCGGTTGAAGGCCTAGCAAAATTTTGTCTAAACCAGCTAAGCCAGTTGCGGTGCCGGTTATTGCTTCTTTATTATTTGCGCGGTCTTCTAACTTCTCCATTGCGTTTTCAACCAAATTCTTAAGTGGTTGAGATGCATCACCGATATTGCTTTCTGAAACGTCAAATACTTTTGACTCAGAATCGTCGATTGCCTTTGCTACATCTTCCGGGCCGCTGTATGCGATCTCGGCAATTTCTGATGCAACCGTCAAAAGTCTGCGCAATGATGCGGTTTCGCGGACAATTTTCGCATAACGATCAGCGCTGGTAATCGCCGGTGTTGCATTTTGTAAAGTCAGCAGCGCATCAATGCCACCCAGACCGTCAAGCAAATTATTGCGCCGTAATTCTTCACCAACTGTTATCGGATCAACAGGCTCACCCGCAGTATTGAGCGACCGAATCGCATCGAATATATGTTGGTGCGCTGGCTTATAAAATTCTTCTGATCTAACGCCGCGTTCAAAAGCAACAGCAACTGCTTCTTGTGACAACAACATCGCACCAAGTAACGATGCTTCTGCTTCAATGCTGTGCGGAGGAATTCGGTTTGGTTGTCGTTGCTGTGTACCTGAGCGATCGCTACGAGAGAATTCAGCGATTGACATGGCTACACAATGCCTTGATTTGCCTGTTGATTGCTAGCGGTATAACCCTGTGATTTTCTTGTGGATAACTGTGTTGATAAAACCGTATAGAGCGACTAAAAATCAACCCTATTTCGAGACGATGTTTACCGACATGTTTGTCAACACTTCTGCAAACAGTTCTAGAACAACTACGTGCTCGCCTAGTTGTCGCAACGGAGCTTCAAGTTGTACTTGCTTGCGATCAATTGTTGCACCGGTCTGGTCAAATATTGCTTTCACAATTTCTGTGGAAGTTATTGAGCCAAACAAACGACCTTCGTTGCCAGCCTTTGCCGAAATGGTAATGACCTTTGTAGATAGTGAAGATGCAAGACTCCGTGCAGATTCACGGTCTGTTGCAGCTTTAAGTTCTTGAGCTTTGCGCATGACCTCGGCTTGGGCAACCGTACCGTCGTTAGCAACAACTGCAAGATCTTTCGGCAACAAAAAGTTGCGCGCATGTCCTGCAGAAACATTAACAATGTCACCACGGCGACCAACACCTTTAACATCAGATCGAAGAAGAATTTTCATGATGCTGCCCCGTCGACACTAACTTCGGTTGATATTTCTGCTGTGATATTTGGAGCTACTTCTACTGTTTCTGAAACAGTGACTGAACTACGCGGCGCTGCGTCATCGCGGCGTGGACGACGTGGACCACGATCGCGGTCTCGATCGTCAGAACCGTATTCGCCACGCTCGCGTGGCGCGCGCGCAGCAGAAACTTGCTTCATGTATGGCAACAATGCCATCTCACGAGCATTCTTAACTGCTGTCGCAATATCGCGTTGAAGTTGAACGTTGTTGCCGTTCATTCTTCGCGCGCGCAACTTTGAGCGATCTGACATAAAGCGTTGCAATAAATTGACATCTTTATAGTCAACAAAGCCGATCTTTTCTTTGACTACAACGTTTGAGCGCTTCTTTGGTTTGCGCAACAACGCTTTTTGGGCACGTAACTTGTTGGATTTACTTGTCATTGGGAATGTCCTTAATCGTCGAGTTAATTTCTATTGCTTAA
>WLFB01000140.1 GCA_009703975.1 Actinomycetota bacterium
CTGCTTCGTCGAGCGCTGGCATCTTTATGATCACGCTGGCTGGACAGTTCTCGCCTGTCAATTTTGCGCGGTAAACCGCACTAGCAACACCAACACCAACACCAATAATCCCGATTTCGGCTGTCTTAATCTTTAGACCAGTGGCTTCAGCCAACCAATCAGCATTGACCTCGTTAATCGACCCAGGTATCGCGGCAACCATCTTGTCCCCCAAATAGTTAAGTTTCCCAAACTTAACTTGCTAGACACCTAAATGTCACATTGGACAAATACTCGGAAACTATTTCGCTGAGACGATTAATGCCGTAACCATATATCGCATGCCAGTAGGGGTTTCAGCATGCGTCAAAATATGGCAGTGCCAGGCCCATACTCCGGCATCCTTCGCGGTGTATGCAACAGTCCAACGTTCACCTGGTGCAACATTTAATGTGTCAGCCCAAAATGGATACTCAAGAGGTGCTCCGTCATGAGCGACTACTAAACCTGATGGTTGATGTAAGTGCATTGGGTGAGTCAAACTGCCTTCGTTGAAATAATGCACAAGCATTGTCTCGCCAACCTTCAATGTGTATGGCGCAGTTGCCGGAAACGACTTACCGTTAAGCGACAAACCGATCGTGCCCGAATCATTCAGTACCATCACAACTTCTTGATCGGCCTTACCGTCCGTGTCTGGCAAACGACCGCTCGCAGATTTCATTCCAAGATCTTTCCAATCGCCAATCAGCAATGCGCCTGCCAAACCATTTGGCACTTGAACCTGTGCATTGTGATGCGAGTGATACATGCCGACCGCGGGTTCAAGCGCTGTGAACTCATAGCTAAAACTCTGGCCAGGTTCAATTGGTGATTGCGTATAAGGATCAACACCATCCATCGCGTTTGGCACTCGCACCCCATGCAAATGCAATGAAGTGGATTCCGGTAATTCATTTTTTAAAACAATGCGAATCTTGTCGCCAACATTTGCTCTCAGAATTGGCCCGGGGATTTGTCCGTTATATGCCCAACCCTCAACGAACTTTCCTTGCTCGACTTCCCATTTGATTATTGATGCAGTGAGGTTAAAAACCTTATATCCGTCGTCATCAATTATTGGAGAAAGTTCGCTATTGCCCAAACCTTCGGTCTTTGCAGGAAACTTCAAAGCGACTTCAGCCATTTTGGCATCCATCTCTTGCCACGACATTGCGGTCATTGAGTTCATTACTTCACCACTAGCCATTACGTGCGAGTCAGAACTAGGCGCGTCTGTAGAAACAATAAACATAGTTTTCATTCCTGCAGCAAGGTGTCCTGAAACCTCACAATTGATTTCATAATCACCAACCGCGACACCAGGTACCACTACCGAAGTTGATTCACCTGGGTTGATCATTTCTGAGCGAACACTTAATTTAGGTATTACAAAGTTGTGTGCAACGGTTCCACTATTTTTAATTTGAAACGTGATATCACCGGGTTGTACCGCACTTGACGACATCGCAATCTTGAATTCTGAGAGTTCAACTTGGACAGACACCTCCGAACTTGCGGAGTTATTGTTCAATAATGCAACTACTGCGACTACACCAATAACAAATGTTGGAATCGCAATTACCGCGAGCATCATAAATGTGATGCCCCTGGTCCATCCGTTTTCGTCTTTGATATCTATTTGCGTCTGAGTTTCCGGTGGCACTACGGGCATGAAGACCTTTCAAATTGTCGAAGAAAAACTTAGTACTTGAAAAGTTGCAAATGCCTAAAAGCAGAAACAAACTGATGAAATGTTTGGCACCATGTTAGGTACGGCTTACGAATTTTCTGTTAGGCAACGCTAACAAACACAAGACTCAGGGGCAATAAGTATTGACTTTTGATTTGAACTTCTTTATTTTTGACATTTGCGCTTCGTTTGTGCCGGTAACAGTTGTCAAATCAACATCACAAAAAATCGCACCAGTTAAGTTTGCACCTTCAAGATTCGTGTCCGTCATCACTGCTGCCGTGAAGTCAACACCACTTAGGTCTGCACCAGAGAAATTAACTCGCCTTAAATCTGCACGGATGAATTGCGAACTCGAGAGATTTGCACTCGAAAAATTTGAATAAATTAAAGTTGCGGCGCTGAAATCAATCGATTCAAGTTGCAATCGCGAGAAGTCAACTTCATTGAGGCTCGCGAACTGGCATTGAGCAAGTCTGATGCACGATGCGTCGTTACCTGCAGCAGCAGGTGCAACTGTCGTGCTAGTTGAAGTTGTTGTGCTGGTCGTAGTTGTCGTACTCGTCTCGCTAATCGCATTATTTGTGCTGTCTGTGCTGTCTGTAATAGCCGGCTCTAATGCAATGGTCGTATCAGGAATAACAGGTGCAATCGTTTTTGAAATACCGATTTTTGATAAGGCGCTAACGACGGTTGAATTATCAGCTTGGTACAGCCGAGTCACCATCACCACAAGTGCGATAACTACAACTAATACAAGGATTGAGATAGACACAACTTTGTTTTTAAGCACACACAATTCTATTGCTCAGAGTCGATTTAATGTCACAACACGCTGATGGTGCTAACACTACAGAATGCGCACATTTCACTAAAAACTCAGGCAAACTCTATAGCAACATGTTTTCTCTAAATATCGTGGCTTTTGTCACCACTTTTGTCACAGCAAAAAAACCTGTTGAGGAAACTGGTTTCACAAGGTTCATGACCAATCCAGTGATCGCAATCGCAATCGTCGTTGGATGTTTTATCTTCACGCGAATCTCGTATGCGATTTTAAGTGTCGTCGTGAGACGAATCGCTGATCGAGGCCCATCTAACGCTGCAAATTGGTGGAAGAACAGTGTGCGACGAATTGGCGCAGAAACAGTTGAGAGTGGCGAGCAACGTCGCCGGCAACGTATTGATGCGGCTACACGAATGTTGCATCACTTCATCAGTCTTGCAGCGTGGATCATTTCAATAATTGCGATATTCAACGTGCTCGATTTAAACGCTGCATTCTTTTTATCAAGCGCTGGATTTTTAGGAGCCGGGTTGGCTGTTGGCGGTCAGCACCGAGTAAACGACTATCTCACAGGCCTTGCAGTGCTACTCGAAGATCGATACGGAGTAGGCGATGAAATTGAAGCCGAACTTGGATGGCAAAAACCAGTTCATGGCTTTGTTGAACATGTTGGCATGGTCACGACTCGCCTGCGCGATGGCGTCAGCACAGTTCATATTCCCCATAGTCAATTGGCGAGTGTGCGCAATTTAAGCCAAGAACCTGTTTCTACAAGACTTGAAATGACCATTTCGCCAAGCAATGCAAGCGCAAACACGGTTTCAAACACAATGCGTGATTTGGCAGGCACCAAAGGTTTAACTACAGTTTTATTCGTTGACGATATTGAAGCCGCAGGCGAAGGTGACAGAGTTGAACTAAATGTACGAACTTCACGGCCACTCACAAGTCACGAACGAGAGTTGCTCGTACAACGCGCATCTGAGGTCTTGTCTAAAGACAAGTGAAAAATAAAAAATGTTCAAGCGGCTAATTCTTGCCGTAGTGATGTTTTCAGTCATTTTAAGTTCAAGTGTCTTTGCATCATCAGGTGATACCAACTCGCAAGATACTAAGTCTGGGTTTCAATACGTCTTTCCGTTTTCAAAAGTACGCGTTACTTATCCTCGAGATCACATTGACTACCCTGCAACAGATGTAGAAGGCTGCTACGCGCACGTACTCGCACCAACTTCTGGCATCGTCATTGACGCTGAGACTAAAGATATTTGGGATGAAAAACTTGATGTTCCTGGTACTCGCGGTGGATTAACTGTCACAATTCACGGTGACGACCGAGTGCGATATTTCTTTTCGCATCTTGGAAGAGTGAAGGTAACTGTCGGCGATCGAGTTGAACCAGGTCAATGGATTGGGGTAATGGGTTCTTCAGGTAATGCCCGCGTTACAAGATGTCATACACATTTTGGTATCTCGCGAATCTGTCCGCAAAGTGAATACAAAGTCTTGCAAGGAGAAATTTGGCCATGGAGATTTTTGGATGCGTGGCGAAGTGGCATCAATAAATCGCCGGTCTCTGCAAAGAATCGTGTCATCAAAGAGTCGCCCGCTGCTTGCGAACTTGCAGCAGCCCAGAGTTAATCATCTAACCAAGAAGTGAGTAGTAATCTGCCAAGAATGAAACCGAACGTATTACTGATAACGCTGGATCAGTTTCGTGGGGACTGTTTATCAAGTGCAGGACACAAAGTCGTTCGCACGCCACATCTAGATGAACTCGCCCGCAACGGGGTGCGGTTCGCGAATCACTACAGCCAAGCAGCGCCGTGTTCACCCGGCCGTGCAAGTTTGTATACAGGTCTCTACCAAATGAATC
>WLFB01000141.1 GCA_009703975.1 Actinomycetota bacterium
AGGTGTCGTGCCAGTTGCGGCTGCCAAAATTTCAAGAAGATTTGAGACACCAGGTTTGCGCTCGCGGTCAAAAACTACTTCGGTTTCGCTATCGGTTACAGCACGTTTGAATTTCTTTTCAATTTTTGCTGGATCGTCTAGTAAATAGATAACACCAGTGTCTTCGTCGCCAGACTTAGACATCTTTGATGTCGGATTGAGTAAATCCATAACCCGCGCACCACTTGGTGGTGTTACAGATTTCGGAATCACAAAAGTTTCACCAAAGCGGTGGTTGAACCGCATTGCGATATCGCGAGTGATTTCAATGTGTTGACGTTGATCATCACCGACAGGCACTTCGTTTGCGTCGTACAGCAAAATGTCAGCGGCCTGCAGCGCAGGATATGTGAATAATCCGGCCGAAACGAATTCGGCCTCGCGCTTGGCCGACTTGTCTTTGAACTGCGTCATTCTGCTCAGTTCGCCGAATGAAACGGTGCACTCCATAATCCACCCAAGTTGGCTGTGTTCTGGCACATGGCTTTGAACGAACACAGTGGCGACGTCAGGGTCGAGTCCGACTGCGAATAAAACCGCAGCGAGTTGCAGAGTATTTCTGCCAATTATGCCTGGTTCTTCGGTGACCGTAAGGGCGTGCAAATCGACTATCCCATGAAACACATCGGCCTTATGTTGGCCTGAAACCCAGTTTCTAAGAGCGCCCAAATAGTTGCCAAGGTGCACCTCGCCAGTGGGCTGGATACATGAAAGCACTCTCGTCACACAAGAATTCTAGTAGTCGCCAATGATTGCCCATGGGAGGTAATCTCGCAGTGATGAAATACGCAGTTTCGACCCCGACATTTGATGGGCCCTTTGATTTATTGCTGCACCTGATTCTTCGCGAAGAAGTGGATATTCACGAGATTTCGCTTTCAAACATCGTCACCGCTTATCTTGAAGAGGTCTCGCGGATGCCAACTGTCGATTTAGATTTGGCTACTGAGTTTTTGTTAATAGCCGCAACATTGATCGAGCTAAAGACGCGTCGTTTGTTGCCAGGCAAAGACGACGGCGATTTAGACGAAGAACTTGCGTTATGGGAAGAACGAGATCTTCTGTTGGCACGTTTATTAGATTGCAAAACTTTTAAAGATGTGGCGTCGGTGTTTAGTGATTTGGTTAGCCGAGCCGATTTAAGTTTTCCGCGGATGGCTGGCCCTGAAGAACGTTTTGCGTCATTGATGCCAGACCTCTTAGAAGGTGTTAGTCCACTGCGGTTGCAACGCGCTTACTTGCGTGCGGCTGCACAAAAACCGCCGAAGGTAATTGGTCTTGAGCATGTCGCGCCAATTCGTGCGAGTGTTGCCGAGGCGCTGGTTACAGTCTCTGATCGTCTACGTATTGATGGCAAAACAACATTTCGAAGACTTGTCGACGGGGTCACCGACAGAATTGAAATTGTTGTTAGGTTTCTTGCGATTCTTGAGTTGTTCAAACAAGGTCGTGTCGATCTTGGACAAGTAGAGCGTTTCGGTGAGATTGAAGTGATTTGGCTTGGCATCGAACAAGACGGTGTTGTAACAGATAACTATGAAGGATGATTTTCAATAATGACAGACAATGAAAGTACTTTAGATCCAGAAATTGTGCGGGCGCTTGAAGCAATACTTCTTGTGGCAATGGAGCCTGTCGCCCCGGCGCTACTTGCGCAGCTACTCGAAATCTCACAAACTTTGGTTGAAGAACTTTGCGAGCGTCTTGCTGCGACTTACGAAGCAGCTGGGCACGGCTTTCAACTCGTCAAAGTTGCGGGCGGTTTTCGTTTTCAATCGCATCCAGATCTTGCCCCATATGTTGAGCGGTTCGTGCTTGATGGTCAACAATCTCGAGTGTCATCGGCGGCGCTTGAGACATTGGCGATCATTGCTTACAAACAACCATTATCGCGTTCACAAATTGCCGCGATTCGTGGCGTAGACCCAGAAGCGGTAATGCGCACTTTGCAAGCGCGAGGTTACATCACCGAAGTTGAGCGCGACGATGGGCCAGGTCAAGCAGTGATGTTTGGTACCACGCCGTTGTTTTTAGAGCGACTTGGTATCGCATCAATTGACCATTTACCATCAATCGCCGATTTCATTCCGGATGCAAGTGTTGTTGAAGCACTTGAACAAGGCTTGCGCATCACACCTGATGATGTGCCAGCGCCAGAAGCCTAGAGACGTGGCACAAGACGGTTTTAGTGATTTCGAAAACAACGATGGTGAGCGACTTCAAAAAGTTTTAGCCAAAACCGGTTGGGGTTCGCGCAGAGAATGCGAAATCTTGATTGACGAAGGGCGAGTGCGTGTCAACGGTGAGATCGCAATTCTTGGTCGGCGAGTTGATGTTGAGTCTGACAAGGTTGAAGTTGATGGCATCACAATCGGCGTTTCTCCCGGTCTCGTCTATTACTTGTTGAATAAGCCAGTCGATGTGATCACGACTGCTAAAGATACGCACGGTCGAGCCACGGTGATCGAACTTGTGCCGCTTGAACCTCGGGTGTTTCCAGTTGGTCGACTTGACGCTGAAACTGAAGGTTTAATTTTGATGACCAACGATGGCGATCTCGGTCATCGATTGACGCACCCAAGTTTTGGTATCGAAAAAGAGTATTTGGCACATGTGCGATCATCTCAAAATGGTGTGAGCGAATCTGCGCTAAAAAAACTTCGCGACGGGGTAGAGCTAGATGACGGGTTCACAGAGCCAGCGCAAGTTGGTCAGCTTCAACCTGGTGTACTGCGAATAATTATTCATGAAGGTCGCAATCGCCAAATTCGCAGAATGTGTGAGGCAGTAGGTCACCCTGTAGAGCGACTCGTGCGAGTGCGTATCGGCCCGTTGATTGATCGCACGTTGGCGCCAGGTTCGTGGCGTGCATTAACTACAGCAGAAGTCGTTTCATTAAATCAAGCAACAGCAAACTGACACACGGGTAGAATTTTGAAGTGGTTATGCGTCGCGCCAATGTAATGGGCCTTGGATTAATTGGTGGATCGTTGGCCTTAGCTCTAAAGAAAAATGGCTTTCAAGTTTCAGGTAGCGACGAAAATATCGAGACTTCGAAATCGGCGCTGGAGCGCGAAATTATTAGTGCGATTGGTGTTGATCCACTTGCAGAGATCAGTTTTGTCGCAACACCAGTGTCGTCAATACCAATGCAAGCTGCGATCGCACTTGCTCAAACTAAAGGCATAGTCAGCGATGTCGGTGGGGTAAAAGCTTCTGTTGTTGATGCAGTTCGTGACCCAAGATTTGTTGGTGGGCATCCAATGGCCGGTAGCGAACTCGCAGGGCTTGACGGTGCAGATGAAACTTTATTCGAAGGCGCAGTCTGGGTGTTGACACCTTCTGTTGAGTCTTCAGATGAAACTTTTGAAAAATTGGCAAAAGTGATTACTTCGCTTGGCGCCGAAATAGTGGTTCTTGACGCGCAACGTCATGATCGGCTTGTCGCTGTGGTCAGTCATTTGCCGCATTTGACTGCGGCAACGCTAATGGGTCTTGCTCATGTAACTGCCGAAGAACATGTCGCAGTGTTGCGACTTGCAGCGGGTGGGTTTCGTGACATGACTCGCGTTGCATCTGGTCAACCACAAATTTGGATTGACATTTGTCGTGAAAACCGTGATGCGATCTTGGATGCCTTAGACGGAATGATTTCTGGTTTGACCGAGATGCGAAGAATTGTTGACAAGCAAGATAATGAACAGTTACTGGTGCGCTTGCAGACTGCTCGTTCAGCGCGAGCGAATTTGCCTGGTCGTGTGCATGAACTTTTGGATGTGTGCGAAGTGCGTGTGCCCATCCCAGACCGTTCTGGTTCTGCTGCCGAGATTTTTACACTTGCTGCAGATCTCGGCGTAAACATCGCCAACTTTGAAGTGTCGCACTCGGTCGAAGGAGATCGCGGAATTCTTGTTTTGATTATTGATAAGGCGAGTGCCGAAATGTTTCGTGGCGGTTTGATGGCTCGAAAGTTTCGCCCAACAGTTCAAGCGGTTTCATGACCGAAACTGGTCGCGAGCAATTAATACAAGTCCCTGGATCAAAGTCAATTGCTAACCGCGCATTAATTTGTGCGGCGTTAGCAAATTCGAGTTCAACGATTACGAATTGTGCGCCCGGTGACGACACTCAGGCGATGCTTGAGGCGCTCAAAATTTTGGGTGTCGCAACCGTTCAAGATGGCACGACTGTCAGAGTTAACAGCCAAATCAATCTTGAAGATACCCAGCCACTAGAACTGCAAACTCGACTCGCCGGTACGACATCGCGTTTTTTGACTGCGCTATGTGCATTACGTGTCGGTCAAACGGCTATTG
>WLFB01000142.1 GCA_009703975.1 Actinomycetota bacterium
ATTGTTGGTCGCGTGCGAAATCTTGAAGCACTTGCCGGTTCTAAAAGCGCAATGATATTTTTCAAAGGTGCAGTGACAGGAACTCCACAGTCCTTGTGAGTTTTGTTTTTGCCGTCGTCGTTGCGGCTGTGTTCGTGTATGCAGGTGTTGCAAAGTTTGTAACTTTTAATAACTGGACATTTCAAGCACGTGCACTCGGTGCGCCAGACCCTGCTGTCGTACTTGTGCCAGTTGCTGAAGTCACACTTGGTGTGATGCTCGTTGGTGGTTGGTGGCTAACCCAAACGATTATCGCCAGCTCTTTATTGCTGTGCTCATTCACCGTATTGTTGCTGGTGCGATTGCGTGACGAAGATCGTCAACCGTGTTCGTGCTTCGGCACAAAATCACAACGCCCAATTAGTTGGCTAGATGTTTTACGCAATTCGGTTTTAGTTGCACTATTACTGGTTTCCGCGTTCACTCAGTAGCGTTATCCCGATGCGAGTTTGGATAGACCAAGATCTTTGTACTGGCGACGGCTTATGCGAAGATCATTGTGCCGATGCATTTAAATTGCTTGAAGACGGCATCGCATATGTCGCCGAGTTAGGCGTGCCATTAAATGATCCAGGTGGGGCGGGGAGCCTTGCTCATGTCGCGCCACGCGATCGACAAAGTGTTTTGCGAGCCGCAGAAGTCTGCCCGGGCGAATGTATTTTTATTGACATTGCAGACGAGATGCACGAAATGAATAGTGGTAAGTAATGCGGTGAAGCTGTGCGGTGTGCACAAAGTGCGTACCGCGTGCAAAGATACGCTGGGGAGGTGAGGTGGCGCATTGCGGCAAATGGTGTTGCGCTGGTCATCGTAATTTCAACGGTGAGCATAAGTAGTGCTGCGGGTTTTGATACGCAATTAGCTCAAGGTTCGCAACGTAAATTTGTAGCAGAAGATGCAAGATCTGTGCTTTCAACTATCAAAGTTGAAAATGAGTATAAAACTGGTTACAAGCGCAGTCTGTTTATCCACTGGGCAGACCTAAACGGAGATGGATGCGACACTCGTGAGGAAATTTTAAAGCGCGACAGCACTTCGAAACCGCAAGTTGACCCGTATCGCTGTTATGTCGTGGCAGGCGATTGGGTCTCGCCGTATGACGGTGCCAGATTAAGTGACCGTGGTGATGTTGATATTGATCACGTTGTTGCATTGAAAGAAGCGTGGGACTCTGGAGCGTGGGCTTGGAGCGAGTCGCAGCGTAAGGCGTATGCCAATGATATGACAGATCGTCGCACGCTGATCGCAGTGACTGATCGGGTGAATGTTTCGAAGAGTGATAAAGATCCGTCTAACTGGATGCCGCCGTTGCGAAGTTATTGGTGCACTTATCTTGGTGATTGGATTTCGGTGAAGGCTCGTTGGGGCTTGTCAATGGATCAGAGCGAATTTGGGCGAATTAATAATTTGTTGGCAGGCGATTGCGCGTCGCTAACGATTGCGAGTTGGAGTGCTGCGCCAGTGATAGTTGCTGTGCCGATTACTGTGCCGGCTATAACTATTACAACGAGCACAGTCACCACATCGAGCACGGCAACATCAAGCACAACAACATCAAGCACAGTCACTTCAAGCTCAACTATGCCGAGTTCGACTGCAACTACTTCGACTAGTGCTACTACTAGTTCGTTTAGCACGGCGCCAGCGTCGGTCGAAGTCAAAGACATCAGCCCTGGTGCATATTGCGCCCCAGTGGATGGGCTCGGTTCGTATAAGTCTTTGGTTTATGTCTGCTCAAAAACAAGCGCAAACGGCACCCCGTATTCGGGTAATCGAGCCCGATGGCGCAAATTCGCCAACTAGAATAAGCACATGTCTAAGAAAACTAAAAAGAAAAAAGCTCGTATGCGTCGTTCAAAAGCCAACCACGGCAAGCGTCCAAACATGGGTCGGGGCTAGTTAGTTAGTTAGTTAATCAGCTAATTGAAGTATTTGTTAGTCGTCTTCAAAACCGCGTTCTAAGAATTGCTTGCCTGTTTCGCAGTTGTTTTTGAGTGGGCACCATCGACATTGTGGGCCAGGGTTTAACTTCGGTTCACGATTTTCGCTAGTTAACTCGTAGATTAATTTTGCACCGTCGGCGACACGTCGCACGGCAGCTTGCAAGACACCTTCACTGACTTCTTCAACATCGGCCCGTGCCGACTCAAGTGAATAAGTCGCCAGTCGTCGTGGTGGTTGACCAGAACGCAAAGATTCAACAAGTGCATAAAACCGCAAGTCTTCTCGATGATTCGAATAAATTCGGCCACTTTTTAGGTCGATGATTACTTTGCTACCAGCGCCGCCAAGAGTTAGGTCTACTCGTGTTGATAAAAAAATTCGACCATCAAAAAGCCCAACTCGTGCCGAACTTTCTGTAACTGGTCGCCACGATGCCTTAAGTGGCGGAAAACTTTCTTCAAACTTTGTGTACAGATCTACTGCATAACTTCGCAGTTGCGCTCGTTCGCCAGCTGATAACTTTGCAATAAATTCACTCGGGCCGCGACTCTCTTCGTCCTCTAAACGGGTGAGCGCTTCGTCGACAAGATCTGCAGGCTCAACTGGTCCGCGCCAATTAATTGAAAGTTCGACAGCCTTGTGCATTACCGTGCCACGCACGTTGCTGATTGTCGATTCAAACGAATTAAGTGATGCCATAAAATGTGCTTCACAGCCGTGCACAGTGTTCAAACTTCCCTTACTAATAAACAGTGGCTGATCGGGGGATAATTTTGCAGCGAGTGGCGCCAGTGCGGTTTCGAGCTGTTCGCGCACTGCGTCTACAACAGTGAGTGGCAGCGGCACCCAACCGACAGGCTTACCGAGAACTTCGACGACACTTTGTTGCATCGGGTTTAGTTCTTTGTTTGACATGACTTAACCACATTACAGATGGGGTGTTTGAAGATGTTTTTGAGCAGAATACTGTGCGATACCCGTCTGCCATAATTTGCGTCATGACGAGCACCGCAACCCACGATTCAAGTCGCGTCGCAACGCGTGGCTCTGCACTCGTTACCGTTCGTTATGCCCAATTTGCTGGTGCGGCAAGAATTCTCGCGAGTCAAGCGCATCGGCACGGTTTATGTCCACAGGGTTTTCGTAGTCCACCACGCATTGTTGGCGTCGATCGCAGTCTGCGTCGTTTCAATAACCGAGTTGTTGTTTCTGTGTTGTTGCGTGGGCGACCGTTTGTAGCAGTGCTCAGCGACATGATTGAGGGGGTAGTGGTGGCCAATGAATTGACTGGTCGAAATGCCGAAAATGCAAGAACCTTTTTATGGAGCAGTGTTGAATCGTTATTAGTTAGCGATGAGCCTCAAACGCGCGTAGCCTGAGAGAGTTGCCCAGGTGGCGGAATGGTAGACGCGGGGGGCTTAAACCCCCCTGGCTAGAAATAGCTGTATCGGTTCGAGTCCGATCCCGGGCACATTAATTTTTCCAGCGAGATTCAAGTGGCCTGGCGTGGCACTATAGATAGATGAGTTTGCCGACAGGGACACCGACACCAAGCGAGTTGCGCGCGAATCTCGATGCGCGGACTGCTCAGATGCTCGAACATGTCAAGCAGTTCGTAAACATCGAGTCACCCTCAAACGAACCAGAACACTTGCAGCGCAGCGCCGATTTTTTGGCCAAGGTGATGACCGAAGTACTTGGCAAAGCCCCAGAAATAATTGCGAGCGACAAAGGCCCGCACGTGCATTGGAAGGGCAGCGACGACACGAAGGTCTTACTCGTTGGTCATCACGACACTGTGTTTCCGAAGGGCACCGTAGCCATGCGTGGGTTTAGTGTCGAGGGTGACATTGCTCGTGGTCCCGGCATCTTTGACATGAAGGCCGGCATCATTCAACTAATTTATGGATTGAGCGAAATTCGCGAGACGTGTCACGCGGAGATCTTGATTACATCCGATGAAGAAATTGGTTCGTATGCATCGCGCGCATTAATTGAAGAGCGCGCAAAGGCAACTGGCAACGTGTTGGTGTTTGAACCAAGCGGAAACGGTGATGCACTCAAGATCGCTCGCAAAGGTGTCGGCACTTTTCGTGTTGATATTGCCGGCCGAGCATCACACGCTGGCCTTGAACCAGAAAAAGGTATCAATGCATTAGTTGAACTTGCAGCGCAAGTTCAAAAAATTGTGGCGATTGCTCAGCCCGAGATCGGCACGACGGTAACTCCGACGATTGCCACAGCCGGTACAACAGAAAATGTGGTGCCGGCTGCCGCGCAGATAACAGTTGATGTTCGAGTCAATGTAGTTTCAGAAAAAGCCCGAGTTGAATCTGCATTTGATGCATTGCAACCAACTTTGGCTGGTGCGA
>WLFB01000143.1 GCA_009703975.1 Actinomycetota bacterium
CAGTCTGCTGCAGCGTCATTGTCGCCACCATTTAGATTTAACTTAAAGTCAGGCCACTTACGCGCGAGTTCGGTGCAGATGCCCACCGCTCGTTGAGAATCACGAGAACCGAGAAGTACATCACAGCCGATAGAAGCCAAGCGCAACCCAAGGGCACTTCCTGCCGGCCCTGTTCCTCCGAGAATTCCGATCCGCATGACTGGCAACACTACTTACTTGAGATATGTATTTACTAGATGTGACTATTACTCGTGTCTATTAACACCAAATAACTAGAGATGAAACACCGATGCAATGTAAATAAATAGGTTTCAAGCAACTACCGTTTACGGAATGGGAATTCTTGATGGGAAAAACATTGTCATATCCGGAGTGCTAACCGATGCTTCTTTGGCATTTGGCGTCGCTCAACTGGCTCAACGTGAAGGCGCGAATATCGTATTAACTGGTGCGGGTCGTGGTTTATCAATCACCGAGCGCACTGCTCGCAAGTTAGAAACACCAGCGCCTGTAGTCGAATTTGATGTGACTGTAGATTCGCATATTGAGAGCGCGCGCAACAGCGTTAAACAGCACTTTGGATCGTCTGGTCGCGTCGACGGAGTCTTGCACTCAATTGGTTTTGCACCTGCTGCGTGTCTGGGTGATGATTTCATGGCCGCGACTTGGGCAGATGTTGCCGTCGCGTTGCAAATTTCGGCGTATTCTTTGAAAACACTTGCAGAATCATTTGCTCCATTGATGACCGATGGTGGCTCAATTGTCGGACTCGACTTCGACAACACTGTTGCATGGCCTGCTTACAACTGGATGGGCGTCGCCAAATCTGCACTTGAAAGCACCAACAGATATCTAGCCAAGGCTCTTGGCCCCAAACAAATTCGATGCAATTTAATTGCTGCTGGCCCGATTCGCACAATGGCGGCAAAATCGATACCTACCTTCGGATCGTTTGAAGACATCTGGGCCGACCGCGCACCACTCGGTTGGGATGTAAACAATTCAAATTGTGTTGCACGTAGTTGTGTAGCAATGCTCAGTGACTGGTTTCCTGCAACTACAGGGGAGATAGTGCATGTGGATGGCGGTTTCCACGCAATGGGTGCCTAATTGAAAAACGCAATTCAGTTACGAAATTTTTTCGTTCAAACAATCTCAGCGGTTTTAATTTTCGTAAGTTTTCCGAGCAGAACTTTCGCTTCGTCACAAACTGATCAAGTTCAGCAAAACGACGAAATCTCATCTCAAGTTCAGGCATTCGGTATTGACGCTGGCTATGAAGCACAATGGGGATTACAGATCATTCACGCCAACGAAGTTTGGAGTGTCTCTACGGGCCGAAATGTTTTAGTCGCCGTAGTTGACTCGGGCTCTGGACCCAACGCAGATCTCACGGCGAATCTTTCGCCAGGTCGATCAATAATTCGTGGTCGCTCAACTGACGGCGCAAACGATGTCGACCCAAATGGTCATGGAACCCATGTCGCTGGGATTATTGCGGCTCAGGCCAACAATGACATCGGTGTCGCAGGGGTCGCACCAGATGCGAGAATTCTTCCAATCAGAGTTCTTGACTCAAATGGCGACGGTTCAGAAGCTGACGTTGCTCTTGCTATTCGATACGCAGTAGATGTTGGCGCGCGAGTAATAAATCTTTCACTAGGCGGAATCGGACAGACCGACCAACTTCAAACTGCAATTCAATATGCCTCAGACAAAAATGTTCTTGTCATAGCCGCCGCCGGTAACGCCGGGCCGAACGCAGGTGTTACTTATCCTGCAGGAAACGATTTAACTTTGGCGGTTACAGCGGCAGATCAAACTATGACTTCTCCATCTTTCGCACAACGCGGCAGTTACATCGACGTAACAGCGCCAGGTATCGGAATTTGCTCAGCGATTCGTTTAGGTTCTCGTGTTGACGCCACACGTAGTTGCGCTACCGCGGGCGAACCTTATGTCACGATGAGTGGCACATCAATGGCTACAGCATTTGTCAGCGGAGTTGCTGCACTAATAATCTCAGCGAACCCGACAATGACTGCAGTTCAAGTTCGCGAAGTGATTCTCGCGACAGCTACAGACATTGGCGCACCAGGCCGAGATGACACGTTCGGTGCAGGTCTTGTAAACGCGTATGCAATCTTTAGGGCACTTGGTTATTTTGCCGGCGAAATTGCGTACCCAACATTCTCACCTGTGGGTCGAATGGGCGTTGAGATTCTCGCCAACACTATGCAGTTACCGCCAACAGAAAGATTGCAATGGTTCCGTTGCAGTTCGCCCGGTGTTGCTACGGTCGCAATTCCAGTTGACTGCGTAACAATTGCGCGCGCTCAGGATCTTCGGTATACACCGACTGCGGATGACCTTGGTTTATTTCTGCGACTTGGATCCCTGATCACTTTGGGCGGAACTCCACAAATTAGATTCTCGGCGACGACCAACAGGGTCACAGGTGTGTGGGCTTCGTCAACAGCAATTGAAGTTGGATCAACTATTGCAATAAGTAATCTTTTCGAAAGTGCTTCAAATGGTAAATTAAGTTTGAAAGTTATTTCTGGCCCATGTGCAGTAAAAAACAAATCGGCCGTTGCCTTCAATGAAATTGGTAAGTGTTTAATCCGCGTGAGTTCTTCGGCCAAGGCTAAGTACCCGAAGTTAAGCAGCAAAGTATTGATCGACATCATCGAAAAGATTGAAGTGTGAGTCAATGACAAACCGTCTCGCAAATGAAACAAGCCCGTACTTACGCCAGCACAAAGACAACCCAGTTGATTGGTTTAGTTGGGGGCACGAAGCATTTGAAATAGCGCATCAACGTAATGTCCCTGTATTGCTGTCAGTTGGATATTCGGCATGCCATTGGTGCCATGTCATGGCTCACGAATGCTTTGAAGATAACGAAACCGCAGATTTAATGAACAAACTTTTTGTAAATATAAAAGTTGACCGCGAAGAACGACCTGATATTGATGCGCTGTATATGGATGCAGTGCAGGCAATGTCTGGTCGCGGCGGATGGCCGATGACTGTTTTTATGACACCGGATGGTCGACCATTTTTTGGCGGAACGTACTTTCCTAAACCGTCGTTCATTGCATTGATGAATGCAATAAATGATGCTTGGCACAATCGACGTGACGATATCGACAACAACATTTCGGCTCTTATTGAATCTCTAGATCGAACCGCACAAATAAAGCCGGACGAAACTTTGCCGACTATTGATCTGTTTCATCAAGCAGTTGGTGGGTTGAGTCAAACTTTTGATGTCAATTGGGGGGGCTTCGGTGGTGCACCAAAGTTTCCGAGCACAATGAGCCTTGATCTGTTGCTTCGAAGTTTTCTGAACGATGGCAGCCCGACGACACGAAATATGTTGACAACGACTCTGGATGCAATGGCTTCAGGCGGAATGTACGACCATTTGGGTGGAGGATTTTCGCGCTACAGCGTTGACGAAAAATGGCTGGTGCCCCACTTCGAAAAGATGCTCTACGACCAGGCCCTGCTCGTTCGCGTCTACACACATGCCGCGGTTGTGTTTAACCAACCGGCGTGGCGCCAAGTCGTTGAAGAAACGATCGAATATCTTTTACGCGACTTACGACACGACAACGGCGGTTTTTTTAGCGCTCAAGATGCCGACTCGCTTGATGAACATGGTCATTCTCACGAGGGACATTTTTATGTCTTTACACCTGCGCAGATACGCGAGATTTTGCCTGAAGAATTAGTTGAAACCGCGCTTCAATGGTACGAAATTACAGACTTTGGCAATTTTGAGGGATCAAATATTCCCGCACGCTTAAACCACCGCGGAGAATTCAAACGCACCAGTGAAGTTGACAAGATTCGAAGTCTGTTGTTAAAGGCTCGGTCGTTACGTACGTGGCCATTACTTGACTACAAAGTTTTAACTGAATGGAACGCGATGATGACTTCTTCGCTTGTTGAAGCGGCAGTGTTATTCGACCGCCAAGATTGGCTAGATGCTGCGCAGCAAAACGGCGAGTTTATGCTCCGTGAATTGCGCGATAAAAATGGTCGCTGGCTTCGAAGTTGGCAAGAATCTGGTGTGCCACAGGCACGACATCGCGCACTAGCCAATGACTTAGCGAATCTGATTGATGCCTTCACGCGACTTGGTGAAGCGACAGGCAAATCAGCTTGGATCTCCCACGCTTGTGATGTCGCAGACCAACTTCTCAGTAATTACTGGGACTCAACAAATTTTGGCTTTTTTACGATTGCCAACGATGCCGAACAATTAATTGTTAGACAAAAAGATTTACTAGACAACGCCACGCCATCTGCAAATTCAACAGCCGCGCTAGCCA